>JANOFW010000469.1:0-1535 GCA_031413835.1 Planctomycetia bacterium | reverse complement strand
CGAGCTTTACAACGTGCTCGACGACCCGCGGGAGGAAAAGAACCGGGCCGCAGAGCGGCCCGAGTCACTTGGTGAGAGGCATCCGGGGCGCTAGGTCCGGAGCGACCGTCCCGTGCCCGCCACGGCGCCGACGTGCTACGGCGTGCGTCGAGCCACGCTGCTGCTTGCGGCGCCTTCCGAGCTGCGCAGGCCTTGCGCGCTGGGCAGGTCGGATTCGGGCGGTCGATGGGTGAAGCGCGTGCGGGTGACCGAAAGCTGAACAGTGGCTACGAGGGAACCGTGAGAGGGGCCTCGGGCCCCTTTCACGGTTCCCTGCTGAGGAACTCCGTCGCGGCCACGTTCTCGAGCGCGCCGACGGCGGCGAGCAGGCGCTCGTCGGAGGCCACCGACCAGCCCGGGCCCGTGCGCACGCGCGCCACGGCGCCCGGCTCGGGCTTGAACTCGAGCACCACGGGCAGGTCGCCGGGGAAGGCACGCAGGCACTCCTTGAGCCGGCCCAGGGTGGAGGGCTCGGTGGCGGACAGGCGCACCAGCAGGCCGCGCGCAAGCAGGCGCGGCGCATCCTCGATGGGCACGATGCTGTCCACCTGCAGGCTCGGGTGCTCGCGCGTGTGGTCGAGCTTGCCCTCGAGGATCACCACCCGGTCGGCGGTGATGCGCGCGCCCTGCTCGGCGTAGGTGCGCGAGAAGACCACGCACTCGAGGCTGCCGGCGAAGTCCTCGAGCTGGAAGAAGGCCATCTTGCGCCCCTCGTTGGGGCCGGTCTTCACCACGGTCACGCGCGGCGCGAGGATCATGCCGCCCACGCGCACGCGTTCGGTGGAGCGCGTGCCCTCGACCACCGGCGGCAGCGAGGTGGTGGTCACCGGCGCGAACAGCCGGAGCACGCGCTCGTGTCGGGCCAGGGGGTGGTTGGTGGCGTAGAAGCCGATGGCCTCGCGCTCGCGGGCCATCTTCTCGGTCTCGCTCCACTCGGCGACCACGGGGTAATCGGGCTCGGTGGCGGCGCTCGGCCCGGCGCCGAAGAGCCCCATCTGCCCCGCCTGACGGTCGGCGGTGGCCGTCGCGCCCAGGGCCATGGCGCGCTCCAGGGCCGCCGTCAGGCGAGCGCGCGAGATGCCGCCCGCGACTCCGGCCGGGGCGTCGAGCGCGCCGGCGCGGATCAGGGCCTCGAGCGCGGCGCGGTTCACCCCGTGCAGGTCGAGGCGCTCGCAGAGGTCGAAGACGCTGGCGTAGGGGCCGTCGGCGCGGCGCTTGACGATCTGCTCGGCCGCGGCGTGGCCCACGCCCTTGATGGCGCTGAGGCCGAAGCGGATGTCGGGACCCTCGACGGCGAAGTCCACCACCGAGCGGCTCACGTCGGGGGGCAGCACGCCGATGCCCATGCGGCGCGCCTCCTCGACGTACTCGCTCACCTTATCCATGTCGGCCATCTCGCAGGTCAGCAGGGCCGCCATGTACTCGCGCGGGAAGTGGCGCTTCAAGTAGGCCGTCTGGTAGGTGATCACGGCGTAGGCCACCGTGTGGCTCTTGTT
>JANOFW010000468.1:0-6024 GCA_031413835.1 Planctomycetia bacterium | reverse complement strand
TCGAAGGACGGCACGAAGATCCCCGTCTACGTCCTGCGCTCGAAGAACACGCCGCTCGACGGCTCGGCACCGACGCTGCTCTATGGCTACGGGGGCTTTCGCGTCGGCCTCTATCCGCGCTTCTCGCGCTCGATCGCCCTGTGGGCCGAGATGGGCGGCGTCTACTGCGTGGCCTCGCTGCGCGGCGGCGAGGAGTTCGGCGAGACCTGGCACGAGCAGGGCTGCCTGGCGAACAAGCAAAACGTCTTCGACGACTTCATCGCGGTGGCCGACGGGCTGGTGACCTCCGGCAGGGCCAAGCGCGAGAGGCTGGCGATCATGGGCGGCAGCAACGGCGGCCTGCTGGTGGCGGTGGTGGCCAACCAACGCCCCGACCTGTGCAGGGCCGTAGTCTGCAACGTGCCCCTGACGGACATGCTGCGCTACCACCGCTGGAAGTACGCCAAGACCTGGACCAAGGAGTACGGCGATCCCGACGTAGCCGAGCACTTCGCCTGGATCCGGCCCTACTCGCCCTACCACAACGTGAAGGAGGGCGCGGCCTACCCGGCCTCGCTCGTCACGGCCGGGCTCGAGGATGGGCGCGTCAATGCCTTCCACGCGCGCAAGATCGTGGCCCAGTGGCAGCGCGCGACCTCCTCCGACCGTCCCATCCTGCTCTTCGTGGACCGTGACTCCGGCCACGGCGCCTCCTCCATGAAGCAGGCCAAGGCCGAGATCCTCGACCGCTTCTGCTTCCTGCGCCTGGAGCTGGGCGCTTCCCGATAGACGCGGGTCGGCGTCGTCGGCTACGGTTGAAGGGTGGCTCACGACGTCTTTGTCTGCTACTCGTCCCACGACAGGCCGACCGCTGACACCATCTGCAGCGTCTTGGAGTCGGCCGGCGTGCACTGCTGGATAGCTCCCCGTGACCTAGGCACGGCGACCTCGTGGGCCGAGGCGGTCCTGCCTGCGATCCAAGCCGGTCGGGTCCTGGTCCTCCTCTTCTCCGCGACTTCGAACGCGTCGCCGCAGGTCGTGCGGGAGGTGGAGGCCGCCGCCAAGTCCGGGCTGGCCATCGTCGCGCTTCGGGTGGACCCAATCGTCCCGTCGCGTGAGATCGGTCCCCTGCTCAGCACGGCGCGCTGGATCGACGCGTTCACTCCGCCGCTGGCAGGACACCTGCAGCGTTTGGGTCGAACGATCCAGCAGCTGCTGGAGCCGAAGGCCTTCCTCGAGCCGGAGCCGGCCGTTCCCCTCGAGGAACCGCTCGACACGGGGGGGACGCGGCCCGGCCGACGCTGGCCTGTCGTGGCGGCCGTCGTGCTCGTGCTGGGCCTCCTCGGCGCCTGGGCGGCTCTCGGCGGACGTACGCAGGGGGGGCAGAGCATCGACCGCAGCGCTTCGGGGCGCGCCACGCCCCCGGCGACGGCCCCCTCTGCGGGGCACGCGGCGGCGCCGCGACCCAGGCTCTTCGCCCCCGTGCCACCCTGGGCCATGGTCTCCCCAGCGCAGATCGAGGAGGCGTTTCGGCTGCAGCTGTCCGTGGCCTATCGACACGACCAGACCCACATGCGCTTCGTGCTCGTCCCGGGAGGCACCTTCACGATGGGGTCGCCGGATTCGGAGCTGGGACGGTACGACGACGAGGGCCCGCAGCACGAGGTGACGATCTCGCCGTTCTATCTGGCGATCACGGAGACGACCAACGCGCAGTTCCGGAGGTTCAAGGCCGAACACGACAGCGGCACGGGTCTCGATGGCGCCGACCAGCCGGTGGTGCAGGTGAGCCACGGCGAGGCCAGCGCGTTCGCGGCCTGGCTGGCAGAGCGGGGAGTGCTCCCTGGAGCGCGGCTGCCCACGGAGGCCGAGTGGGAGTACGCCTGCCGTGCAGGGACCACGACGTGCTTCTCGTTCGGGGACATGCTCTCGACCGACCAGGCCAACTACGACGGCAGTCGCGGGAGCCAGGGAGGCAGTCCCGGCTGGTATCGCGGAAAGACGTTGCCGGTGGGGCGCCTCGGGCACAACCCGTGGGGGCTCTACGACATGCACGGAAACGCGTGGGAGTGGTGCTCGGATTGGATGGCCCCCTACAGCGCGCTCGCCCAGCGGGACCCTCAGGGCCCTGCCTCTGGGGGGTCGCGCGTGCTGCGCGGAGGCTCCTGGCTCGCCGACCCGTGGAACGTGCGCGCCGCGTTCCGTGCGGGCCTCGCTCCTGGGGACCGCTACGACCGCATCGGGTTTCGGCTAGCGCTGCCTGTGTCGGCGCGGTAGCCACCGTGTGGTTCCGCCACGAACTCTGATCCCTGGGATGGACCATGCCCCCGTTCGACCCTGCTCCTCCTGGCGTCCCGGCTGCGGCGGGGGAGAGCGTGGCGCGGGTCGAGGCGCGGCTGGCGCGCGGCGACGTGCTCGAGGCTGCTCAGGAAGCCCAGCGCGCGCTCGAGAGCGCGCCGGGCCACCTCCGGCTGCGGCAGCTCCATGCGTTGGCTCTGGCGCGGGCGGGTGCGCCGGCGGCGGCACGCGAGATCCTGCTGGGGCTGGAGAGGCAGGGAGAGCGCGACACCGAGACGCTGGGTCTGCTCGCGCGCACCGCCAAGGACCTGGGAGATCACGCGGCGGACCCCGAAGAGCGAGGGGCTTGGCACCTGCGCGCGTTGAGCGAGTACCGCACGGCGCACGAGGCGGACGGGATCGATCCTTGGCCGGGCATCAACGCCGCCATGCTGGCGTTGACGCTTGGCCGGCGCGCGGAGGCGCGCATCCTCGCGCTCGATGTCCAGCGGCGCTGCCTGATACGCCAGCTGAACGCGGGAAGCGACACGCGGGGAGGCGCCGAGTCCTACTGGACGCTCGCCACCCTGGGCGAGGCGGCGCTGGTGCTGGGAGAGGTGGACGAAGCCGTGCGCCGCTACACCGAGGCGCTGCGGGCCCCGGGCGCAAGCGTGGGTCACCGGGCCTCGACGCTCAAGAACGCGCGGCGCGTCTTCCCGGCGGTGCCGGGCGCGCAGGAGCGCATCGAGACCCTGTTGCGCGTGCCTCCCGTGCTGGTTTATGCCGGGCACATCGTGGATCGGCCGGGGCGTCCGGCGCTGCGGTTCCCGCCGGGACAGGAGCCCGTGGTGCGCGAGCAGGTCGTCGCGGCGCTGGCGCGCTTTCCCGAAGCCGTGACCTTCGGCTCGGCCGCCGCCGGCTTCGACCTCCTGGTGCTGGAGGAGGCGCAGCGGCGGGGCTTCGCCACGCACGTGGTGCTGCCCTACGCGCAGGGGCCCTTCCGCGAGGATTGCGTGGCGGTCGGGGCCGCGGGCGACTGGCCCCGACGCTTCGAGGAGGTGCTGTCGCGCGCGGCCTCGGTGAGCGTGGTCTCGCCGGCGCGCCTGAGCTGGGGCGGCGCCTCGATCGAGTACGCCAACACCGTGGTGCTGGGGCTGGCGCGCGCCCACGCGCGGAGGCTCGGGAGCCGCGTCGAGGGCCTGGCCCTCTGGGACGGGAGGAGCGGCGACGGGCCGGGCGGCACGGCCTGGAACGTGGAGCGCTGGCGCGCGGCCGGCATGCCCGTCTCGGTCCTGGCCCTGACCCCGCCGCTGACCCCGCCGCTGACCCCGCCCCGCGCGCCCCCCGGGTATGCACTGCCGGCTCCTGCCGCCGTGCGTCGGCCCATGCCAGGGTTCTCCACCGAGATCAAGGCCGTGCTCTTCGCCGACGTCAAAGGCTACAGCAGGCTGGAGGAGGCGCAGGTCCCGACCTTCGTGGGCAGCGTCCTCGCGACCGTCGGGCGCCTGTGCGACGAGCCGGGCTGGGGGCTCGAGACGCGCAACACCTGGGGCGACGGGTTCCACCTGGTCTTCGGGCGCGTGGAGGAGGCGGGCCGCTTCGCCCTCATGCTGCTCGAGCGCGTGACGGGTGCCATGCGCTCCGAGGCGGGGCTGCCCGGCGGTCTCGACCTGCGCGTGGCGCTCCACGCGGGCGCGGTCTACGCCTTCCGGGATCCGGTCACCGGCCAACCGTCCTTCGGCGGCGCCCACGTCAACTGGGCGGCGCGCCTCGAGCCCGTCACCCCTCCCGGTCAGGTCTACGCCACGCAGTGGTTCGCGGCGCTTGCCGAGGCGCACGACGTCAAGGGCTTCGTCTGCGAGTACGTCGGCGAGGTGGACCTGCCCAAGAACGCCGGCCGCCATCCGACCTACGTGGTGCGCAGCGCCGGCGGCTCGTCGGGTACGCTGGGTGGATCGTCATGAGCGCCGCCCCGCCGGTCCCCCGAGCGCCGTCGCGCGTGCTGCGCGTGGGGGTCACCGGACACATCGCGCTGGAGGCGGGGCAACGCGAGGCGCTGGCGGAGACCGTGCGCAGCGTGTTGGAGCGCTTGCGTCGCTCGGTCGTGGAGGCGCCGGCGGGCCTCGGGCTCGATGCGCAGGCGCCGGCCAGGCTGGCGCTGGTCTCGCCACTGGCGGCCGGGGCCGACCAGCTGGTGGCCGAAGAGGCGCTGGCCTTGGGCTACGAGCTGCACGCGCCCGTGCCCTTCCTGGTCTCGGACGTCGAGCGCGACTTCGAGGGGGATCCGGAGAGTCTGGCCTCCTTCCGGCGCCTGCTGGGGAAGGCGAGCCGGGTGCTGGAGCTGGGTGCGGAACGCGCCGAGAAGGGCTCGGTCGCACGGGCGCGGGGCTACGAGACCGTCGGCTGGGTCGTGCTGAGCCAGAGCGACCTCTTGCTGGCGATCTGGGACGGTCAGCCGGCGAAGGGGCGAGGCGGCACGGCCGAGGTCGTCGCGCTTGCGCTCGAGGCCGGCATGCCCGTGATCGAGATCGCCCCTGCGATGCCGCGCGTCGCGCGCCTCTGCGTGCTGGAGCCGGACGGAGCCGTCTGCCACCTGGCGCTGGAAGGCGTTGCGACGCTCGTGCAGCGCTTGCTCGCGCCCCTGGGTCCGGTGGGGCTCGCGGCGCCGTCGGCGGTGGGCCTGCCCGTCCCGTCGAGCACGCCGGCCGTCGCGCGCCAGCGCGCGGCGTACGAGGACTTCCTCGCGGAGCAGGCGCCGGGCGGGGGATCCCGCCTCCAGCAGCTCGGCAGCCGCTATCTGCTTGGATTCTGGAAGCTGTTCCTCGAGCGTGTGGCCGGCGTGCCGAGCTCGACGGCCACGGCGCCGGCTGAGATCCCTCCCGCGGTGGGACTCGCCGCACACAGCCGCTGGGCGAGCGCGCAGGCCGATCAGTACCAGGGGCACTACCGCGGGGCCTACCTCTCCCTCTACCTGCTGGGCGCCGTAGCGGTCAGCCTGGCTCTGTTGGGCCTCTTGGGACACGTCGTAGGCCTGCCGAGTGGCTGGGGCGTGGTCTTCGCGGTTCTCGAACTGCTGAGCCTGGGGCTGATCGTGCTCCTCTACCGCCGCGCCAAGCAGGGTCGCTGGCACGAGAGGGGCACGAACTACCGCGTCCTGGCCGAGCTCCTGCGCCACCAGGTCCAGCTGACCTCGCTGGGGCTGGCGGCCCCGGCGCCCCGCCCCCGCGCGCACCTGAGCGGCCAGGCCGATCTCACCCTGACCTGGATGGTGGCCCATTTCCGGGCCGTGGCGCGCGAGCAGGCGCTCACGACGGCGCGCTTCGACGCGCTGCAGCTCGACCTGGCGCGCCAGGCCCTCGTCGGCCCGTGGCTGCGCGGGCAGGTGAGCTACCACGAGCGCGTAGGCGCTGCCTTCGAGCGCGCGGCGAAGCGCCTGGAGACCTGGGTGTTCTGGATCTTCATCGGCGCGGCGGCGGCCTGCGCGCTCCACTTCCTGCTGCCGCAGGGCATCGGCCCCCTGCTCTCCTTCCTGGCCGCCGGCCTGCCGGCGTGGGGGGCCGCCTTCCACGGCATCCTGGGGAGCGCGGACCTGCCGCGCCTGGCTGCGCGTTCCCACGCCATGGCCGAGCGCTTGAAGCACGTCGCCGACGCCCTCGCGGCCGTGCCTCGCGAGCAGCTCAGCTGGCGCTCGCTGGCCGAGGTCTCGCGACGCGCCTGCGCCGACATGCTCACCGAGCTCGACGACTGGCTGGCGCTGGCCCGCCACAG
>JANOFW010000467.1:0-6441 GCA_031413835.1 Planctomycetia bacterium | reverse complement strand
GGGGAGGGCCCCGCCGCCAGCGTGGTGGCGGGCGGCACCGACCTCTACCCCAACATGAAGCGCCGCCATCAGGTGCCCACGACGCTGGTGGCCTTGAAGCGCGTCCAGGACGTGCGGGGCCTCCTTTGGGGGGCCGACGGGACGCTGACGATCGGCGCGGGCGAGCTGTTGCGCGCCGTCGAGCGCGACCCCGGCGTGAACCAGCGGCTCGGCGCGCTGGCCGACGCCGTGCGCTCGATCAGCACGCCCCTGCTGCGCAACATGGGCACGTTGGGCGGCAACGTGTGCCTCGACACGCGCTGCAACTACTTGAACCAGAGCTGGGAGTGGCGGCGCGCGATCAACTTCTGCATGAAGTGCGAGGGCGACGTCTGCTGGGTGGCGCCTTCGAGCTCGCGCTGCTGGGCCGTGAACTCCTCCGACAGCGTGCCGGTGCTGATGGCGCTGGGCGCCACGGCCCGGCTCACCGGCCCTCGGGGCGCGCGCGAGATCCCGGTCGCGGCGCTGTTCAAGAACGACGGCATCGACTACCTGACGAAGGCCCGCGACGAGGTGTTGACCCACCTGGTGGTGCCGCCGCAGGGCTCCTCCCGCAGCGTCTACCGCAAGGTGCGTCGCCGGGGCGCTTTCGACTTCCCAGTGGCGGCCGTGGCCGCGCGCGTGCGCTTGGACGGGGACCGCGTGGTCGCCGCCGACATCGTCTTGAACGCCGTGACCAGCGCGCCCCTGGTGGCGACCGAGGCGCAGCGTTCGCTGCTCGGCCAAGTGCTCAGCGACGAGGTGATCGCCGCCGCCGCCGAGAAGGCCGCCCGCCTGGCCAAGCCGCTCGACAACACCGACCACCTCGCCGGCTGGCGCAAGAAGGTGGTGCAGGTCGAGGTGCGCCGCGCGCTCCTGAGCCTGAGGTAGGGCGATGCCGTCATCCGGGGAGAGCGCGCGCATCGCCCGCCCGAGCCCGGTGCCGCGTCGCGAACCTGCGAGCCCGGCCAGCGCCTTGATCAGGGCCCGCCTGTACGGGGCGCTTGGGCCTGTGTGCCGTGACTCCCTGCTGCTTTGCACTGCACTCGCGCTCGGCCTGGCCACGCTCGGTTGCTGCTGTCCGCCGCGGCGCCCGGTGCTGGCCACTGTGGGCTCGCCAGCTCCGGTTGCCCACGCGCCGCGAGGAGAGCGCGAGCAGGGAACTGTGCCCCCACCCCAGGGTTCATCCGCGCCCGCGCCGATGCGTCGGGACCCGGTTCCTAGGCCGTCTGTCGCTCTCACGTCCGAGTTGGAGGAGTACCTCCGATCGCTTGACCCCGCGCAGCGCGCCTTGCTCGAACAGCTGGCCGAGCCTGGGGGTCCGGAGAAGTACTTCCAGTCGCTGAGCCCCGCGCGACGCGCGCAAATCGAGGAGGAGCTTCGCACCGCGCGTTGGGCGGTTGACCAGCTCCAGGTCGAGAACGAGATCGATGGCCAACTCGAGCGTGTGCTCGCCGTGCTGAGGGAGGATGCCGGTGGAGAACGGATCGATGCCCTCGCTGACCCGATGTTTGCACACGGATCCGACTCACGCTTCGCTCTAGAGAGAGAGGTGCCCTCGCGGGTCCAGGTCGTTGACGAGCGCAGCAAACTGAACCTGCTTGCGCTTGGGCGGACCGAGGCACCCGAGCGGCAGGCCATCCTGCGCGAGCGCCTCGTGCGCCTTCTCGTGTTGGCCCGCGGCGCGACGCCGACGCGCCTGGGCGAGGCGCGCGCTCGCGAGCTGGTCGATGGGGCCGCGACTTACCTCCGTGCCCTCGAGGAGGAGCAGGCGCGCGAGGTACTGGCGCCCGGCTTGCACCGCCCAACGCCGTCGTTGCTGGCGCTTGCTAAGTTCAACCCCGCGTGGGCTGCACTGCTCCACGATCGAGTCGAGGGCGGCGTCATGATCCCCGGACTCGAGCGCTATGTGACCACCTATGGCGACGGGCGCGTCAACCTCAACACTGCCGACGTGCTCGTCCTCCAGGCCCTGTTCCCCAGCGACCCGGCGCTGGCCGAGCGCATCGTCGCGCGCCGCCCGGCGCTGCCTCGGCCGGGCGCGGGCCCGACTGCACCTCGGGCCCGGCCCTTCCGCGACGTCGAAGAACTCAGGCAGCTTGAGGGGGTGAACGACGAGCGCCTCCTGGCGGACGGCGTGGATCTCGCCTCCGACCTGGACGTGCGGAGCGAAGTCTTCTCAGTCTTCGTGGATGTCACGAGCGACCTGCAGCGCCGCCGTGAGCAGCTCGTCGTCGAGCGCAGGTATCTCCCTGCGGTGGCCGGGCAGCCCCCGGAGTTTGAGGGATTCGCCCGCCTTCTCCACGCAAACCTGTCCGTCGAGCTCCTCGATCCTTCGCCGCTGCGGGCACGCTGAGCGCCCCACGCGGGGCCCGACCTTTCGCACTCCCCGGCTCAGCCGGTGAAGCCGAGGCACACGAGCGCCCCCAGGAAGACCGGCGCCGCCCCGACTTCGAAGGTCAGCCGCCGGTTGGTGCGTGGGTGCTTGAGCGCTAGAGCCAGGCGTTGCGGGGGCACGAGGTGGCGCGTGCCCGGGGGCGCGGGGGCGAGCGGAGCCTCCTCGCGGCGCATGAGGGCGAAGGGCGTACTGGGGCGGCCCGGTGCGGGCGTCCCGTCCTCTAGGACTATCTCGTGCGGGCCGGCCTGCGCGGGAGTGCGCACGGAGAGCAACGTCTCGAGAACGCGACCTGCGGCGACGGCGCCCTCCAGCGCGCGTCGCGTGGCCTCGCTGCCCCCGAGCAGCACCGGCCCCGCGCCCGGGGCCGAGGGGTCGTTCACCAAGTGCAGGGCCACGCGCCCCAGGCACGCGGCGACCTTGCCCGCCACGGGTAGGCCGTCTGCGGCGGCGAACTTGGCGCGTTCGACGACCACCAGCTGGGCGTCGGCGAAGAGCACCCCCGGGGGCAGAGGCGCGCGCGATGGAGGACGAGGCGAGCGCAGGAGCGCGGCAGCGCCTGAGGCCAGGGCCTCCTCGTCGAGGCTCACCCGCGCGCCGACCTCGACGCGTGCCGCGGGATCCCGTACGCAGCGCCCGTCCACACACGCGAGGCCCGCAGCGATCCACGCCGACAGCCTGGACCGTGAGGGCACGCGCCCCTCGGCGCCGAGCTGCTGGCGCAACAGATCGAGGAGGCTCGGCGGGCGGGCGGGGCGAGTGGATCGAGGATTCGGCACGAACTACATACTATCTTCCGGGGGGACCACCGGCTCGCGCCATCGTCCGGTGTCTCGATTTCGGCGGGAAGCCTAGGGACGCTCAGGCTAGGCCGTCAGGCTGACGATAGGGGGCACGGCCCTGCTTGGTGGCGGGGCGTGACTCGCGACGATTCGGGATGCGTGGTGGCGCGGGGCGCCGCTATGGACAGCTTTGGACCGGGGATGTGCGGGGGCCTTCGCGGAGTGCGATGTGACGACGGCGAACGGGGCTCTCTGCTGGTCTGGGCCGCCTTCGTGATGCTCGTCATCCTGGGCTTGGTCGCCACCGGCGTCCAGAACGAGGCCGCGCACGACAAGTTCGCGCGCACCGAGCTGGCCTCACAAGGTCAGGCGCGCGCCGTGGCCGACGCCGGCGTCGTGGACGCCTTCGCCTGGTTCCGCCGTCAGCAGGTGCAGCCGGTCACCACCTTCGCGCCGCGTCGCGACCTCGCCGCCGTGCCCTCGGTCAACGAGACCGACGACCCGACCGTGGGTCTGGTGCGCGAGTACGAGATCCTGCCCAGCCTCTGGGGCCGCTACGAGGTGCGCCTCACGCGCGCGCCCGAGCCGTTCGTGGACGCCGACGGCGATGGGCGCCACGACGTGGGCGAGACCTACACCGACACGGACGGCAACGGGAGCTGGGACGATGCCGGAGGCACGCGCGACGTGTCCCTCGAGCGCGGCCTGCCGGGCCAGGGCGCCGTGTGGCTGATCGAGAGCCGCGGCCTGCTCTACGACCGTCCGCGACAGGATCTGCCCCTGGGCACGCCGCCCAACGAGGTGCGTGCCTCGGCGCGCGTCTCGAGCGAGGTGCGGCGCCTGACCATCATCCCGCCGGCTGCCGCGGCCCTGTGCGCGGTCGCCGGATCGAGCGTGAGCATCGGCTCACGCGGCAGGATCCGTGGCGGCACCAACGCGGCCGGCATTGCCTACCCGCAGATGAGCGGCACGCCGAGCCTCTTCGCGGGCTCCGAGGTGACCGGCACCCCGGCCAGCTCGCCCGTGCCGGACTATGTCGGCACGCTCGAGGCGATCTTCGGCGTGGGGGAAGCCGAGCTGCGCAGCATGGCCGACATCTCCACCACGGACCCCGAGGCCGTGCCCTCGCCGCTGCCCTCGCACACGCTGATCGTCTTCGAGGGCAACATGACCTTCGACGCTGATCGCCCCCTGCGCGGCACGGGCGTGGTCGTGGTGCTGGGGAACTGCACCATCAGCGCCGGCTCGAACTCCTGGTTCAGCGGCCTGCTCTGGGTCGGCGGCACGCTCACGGTGCGTGCGCCCTGCTACCTGCGCGGCGTGCTGATCGCCGAGGGCAGCGCGGACGTGCGCGGCACGGGCGGCGACCTCGCCGAGATCGAGCACGACGACGGGATCATCACCGAGCTGCTCTCCCTGATGGGGCAGTACCGCCACAGCAAGACTCTCTACGTGCCCGGCGCCGGCAGCGCCGGGGAATAGGACCGAGACCATGCGCACCTCCCGCGGATTCTCGCTGCTCGAGGCCCTGATGGCCTCGATGCTCGTCGCCTTGGCCGCCATGGCCGGCGCCGCACACGTCACGCGCAGCTCGCAGCACTCCGACTGGGCGCGGGACAAGGCCTTCGCGCGCCAGAAGGCGCTTTCGGTGCTGGCGGAGCTGCGGGCCTACGTGGAGGGCGGCGAGGGCGAGGTGGCCGCCGACCTCGACGGCCTCGACGACGGCTTGGCCATCGTGCCCACGCTGACCATCGCTGCGGACCCCCTCCTGCCGGGCACCCTGGTGGCGCCCGAGCACCCGCTCTCCGGCAACATCCGAGACTCCGGCGTCTGGCGCTGGCAGCGGCGCATCACCGTGCGACGCTTCCCTGGGGTCGAGGCCCGCGACCTGCGCATCGTGACGGTGCGCGTGTTCCGCACCCGTCCGGCCGACACGCTCCCCGGCGAGGCCATGGCCGAGGTCAGCTCCGTGATCCGTACGGTGGGGGACTCCTACCCCACGGCGCAGGTCTACGACGTCTACCTGCTGGCGCTCGAGAACGTGCCCGGCTGGTGGGTCTACATGGACGCCATCCAGCCCTTCGTCGAGGCGACGCTGACCGACCTGGAGTCGCGCAACCCCGGCCTCACGTTCCGCACCCACTGGATCACGAAGCTGGGCTACGGACGCGACGAGGAGTACGCACCGGCCACCAACGAGGTCCGGGACAGCCGGGCCAACACGCCGTGGACCTACGTCTACCCCGGCAGCATGCCCTCGGGCTTCGCCGCGGCGCGCTACTATCCGGCCGAGCGCTTCGCCGCGCGCGTAAACCTCGACGGCGAGTGGGCCCCGACCTTCGTCGGAGGCCACGCCGCCGCCGAGCCCTTCACCGACGGCGACGGTGACGGCGTCTACGACCCGGGCGAGACCTTCACCGACGGCGACGGCGACGGGATCCGCGATGCGGGCAACCCCTGGCCCTACGCCCTCGCCGACCAGCACAACCACTGCATGCGCTACCCGGACGAGGTGGCGCGCTTCGAGGCGCGCCGCGCCGCCGGCCTCGAGGACGAGAGCACGCCTACCTGGAGGATGCTGCTCGACCGCATGGTGAGCGAGCCGGACCGCTTCCACAACGCGATCCTGGTCAACCTGCACGGCGAGCTCCTGCCGCTCCCGCCCGCGCGCAACGTCAGCGATGCGGCCAAGGACCCGGTGGCCCTGCCCGGCTGGAGGGCCGTCGCCCACCCCGAGCGCATCCGCATGGTGCGCGTGGCGGGCAACGACGCGGCCAGCACGGCCCCGCGTTGGCGCGTACACGCCTACAAGACGGTGTTCCCCTCGTCCGACGTGCTGATGACCCAGCCCGAGCCGTTCCTGGATTCCGACAAGAACGGCCTGCGCGGCGCCGCCGAGGCCTACCAGGACTGGAACACCGACACGACTTACGACGCGGGCGTGCCCCTGTCGGTCACGCTCCCAGGCGGCGACTTCACCCAGAACATCAACGGGGCGGGCGTCGCGTCGCTGCTCGTCCAGCGCCTCGCGGGCGGCGTGGACGCCGACGGCAACGGCACCGCCGACGCCTACCAGACCTTCGCGGCAGCGGCGCGCTACCCGGAGGTCTGGACCGACACCAACGGCGATGGCCGCCGTCAGGTGGTCGAGTTCTACCTCGACATCGACGGGAGCGGGTCCTACACCGCGGGCGAGCCGCACCAGGACCTCGACGGCGACGGCGTCTACACGCCGGCCAGCGAGCC
>JANOFW010000466.1:0-1591 GCA_031413835.1 Planctomycetia bacterium | reverse complement strand
GCGGCGCGCTCGAGCAGCTCGCCGTCCAGGCCGTCGATGACGACGTGGAACTCCTCGCGCTGTCCGCCCTTCTCCTCCTTGTCGCCGCCCGCCCATGCCGGCTGAGCCGCGCCCACGCACGCCAGCGCCAGCGCCGCCGTGCTCGCCAGGATCCACCGCATCTCAATCGACCGCATCGCTGCCTCCAGTTGCTCCCGCTCCGGTCGGCGCCCGCCTGCGTCCCGATCGCGCGCGAACCCCCTCAGGGTAGCCAGGGGGCGGGGGTGGGGTCGTGGGATCTGCTACGCCCCTGCCCCGTCCGGGCCTCTGGCACGCATGGTGGCGCCCCCCGCGCCCCCCCGCCCGTCACTCCGGGTTGCGAGCGCTCGCGCCCCAGGCCAGCTTGTCGGTAGCGGCGGCCTCGGCCGCCTTGCCCTGCAGGCGCTCGACGTCGGCCAGCACGTGGTAGGCGAAGGCGCCGGGCAGGAGCCCGCCCGCCTTGGCCGCCGCTTCGCGCAGGCCGATGGCCTCGCGCACGGCCGTCTCGGCCTTGGCGAGGGCCGCGGTGGCCTCGGCTTCCTTCTTCTGGAGCCTGGCGAGGCGGGCGTCCACCACGGCGAGCGCCGCCTGGGCCGTCAGCACCTTGGCCTTGGTCACCTCGGGGGCCTGGTAGGGGGGCGGGGCGTCTTGGGTCGCCTGCTTGACGTACCAGTCCAAGAGCCCGCGCAGCGGACGCACGGCCTCCAGCGTGGTCTCGACCTCGCAGGCGAGGGCCAGCACGCGCACGCCCTCGAGCCACTGGTCCTGCGGGAACTCGGCCGACTTCCAGGCCTCGCCGTTCTTGACCACGTCCACGCCCTTGCGCGCCCAGCCGAGCGCCGCGCGCGCGTCGGCCTTGGCCAGGGCGATCTCGACCAGCAGGCGCGTGCCGCGCGTGTGGGCATGCCACATGTGGGCCGGCACGCTCAGGTTGTTGGTCTGGGTGGTGATGGCGAGGTCTTCCAGGGCCTCCTGGAAGGTCAACGTCTGGATGCGGTGCGCCGCGCGCCGGATCAGGAACTCCCAGTAGTTCACGCTGTCGCGCTGCAGGAACTGCCAGGCGAACTCGAAGTTCTCCTCGGCCAGCTTCTTCTCCTGCGCCGCCGGGGCGGTCTGGCCCGCGACGGTGTGCCAGCGCATGCGCTCGCTGTGCGCCTCGGCGCTGTACATGCGCGCGAAGCCCTGCAGCTTCTGCAGCGTGCCCGGGTCCACCTCGCGCGCCTTCTCGTAGAGCGCGTAGCGCGCCGTGAGCCAGCTGCCCACCTCGGTCAGGACCTGCTGCGCCTCGGCGAGCTTGCCGCTGCGCCCGAGCATGCTCGCCTCGGCCATCGAGGCCTGGGCGGCCGTCGTGAGCCCGCTGACGAGGTAGGGGTCCTTCGCCAGCGCCGCGCGTGCGCTCGCGCGACTCGCAGCCCAGGCGCCGGCCGCGAGGCCCGCGTCGGCCTCCTTGCCCAGCTCGGCCGCCGACCTGGGCGTCGGCGCGGGCGTCGGGGGAGGTGTGGGCGGGGGCGCGGGGGGCGGCGCGGGCGCCGGCTCGGGTGCGGGCGCCGGTTCGGGTGCGGGCGCCGGTGTG
>JANOFW010000465.1:0-4384 GCA_031413835.1 Planctomycetia bacterium | reverse complement strand
CGCTGAGCCATCTGGACGCGGCCTTGAAGCTCGAGCCCGGCCTCCTGGTGGCGCGCAACAACGTGGGCATCGTGCAGGTGCATGCCGGTGCCTTGGATGCGGCGGTCGAGACCTTCGAGGCCCTGCTCGAGCGCGACCCGCGCTTCCACCGCGCGCACTACAACCTGGGCGTCCTGCGCGCCTCGCAGGGACGCCTGGCCGAGGCGCGAGTGCACTTCGAGGCGGCCCAGCGCCTGGCTCCGCGCGACGGCGCCGTGCGCTACAACCTGGGGCTCCTGAGGCGTTCGGGCGGCGGGGACGCGGCCGCCGAGCGCCGCGACTACGAGGAGGCCCTGGCGCTGGATCCCTCGCTGGGCGAGGCCCACCTGGCGCTGGGCACGCTGCTGGCCGACCCCTCGACTCCGCCAGGCCTGCGCGACGAGACCCAGGCCGTCACCCACTTGCAGCGCTTCCTCGACCTGGCCGCGCCGTCGGACGGAGACGGCCGCCTCGAAGCGCGCTCGTGGCTGCAGTGGATCTCCGAGCACGGCCGCTCCCGCTGACATCGCGTGCCCACGTCTCACCTCGCGAACATGTACTGCGCGCCGGGCTGGGGGCGCTCAGGGCCCCTCGTCGTCCTCATGGCCGCAGAGGCCACGTCGTCCTCCTCATGGCCCTTCCGCACCCATCCGGCGCGCCGGTGCGCAGCGGGTCGAGGTCCCAGGAGAGAAGCGGGGCGGGAGCGGTCACGTCCAGGCGCGCATGCGCCGAGCAGCGAGCCCGTCGGTCCTAGCGTCGCCCGCCAGGAGTACTCTTGGGGGGCGCCAGGACACCCCGGCGGAACAGAAGTTCTCTTGGTACGCCCGGCTGCTTCGCACCGGCGCGCTGGCTGGGGTGCGGAGGGCCGCCGCGGAGGAGGCCGTGTAGTCTTCCTACATCAGGACGACGCGGTGGCCCGAGCCGCGAGCCGCGCTTGCCGCGGCTCGCCAAGCAAGGCGGCAGTCCAGCGCGCCGCACAACGCCACAGGGGAACATCCACCGCTACGCCATGGAGCGGAGCACGTGCGTCACCACGCCCACGGGCGCGAAGGCCGCGGCGCTCAGGCGCAGCGGCGCGAGCTCCGGACGCAAGGCCTCCAGGCGCACCTCGCCCCCCTGCCGACGGAACAGGCGCAGGATGTCGCGACCCTCGTGGCGTAGCGCCACGAGATCGCCCTCCTCGGCGGTGCGCCCCGGTTCCACCAGCAGCAGATCGCCGGCTTCGAAGCGCGGGTGGGCCTCGTCGCCCGCCAGTCGCCAGAGGAAGGCGCCCGTCGCCGCCCAGCGCGCGTCCACCACGAGGGCCTCCGTGGCAGAGGCTCGCGGGACCAGCGCCGCGTGCACCTCGAGACGCACCCCGACCGGACCCTGCCCCGTGGCCGAACCACCCGTCGGCGTCTCGCCCCGCGCGGGGGAGGGCCCGCCCTCGGAGGGGCCGTCGGAGACCACGTCCGGCAAGGCCTCCATCAGCCGATCGCGCTCTGCCGAGGGCAGGGGGTCGAGCAGCTCCTCGCTGCGCGCGCGCGCCTCGTGCGCCGAGCGCACGCCGCGCATCTTCCCGCCCAGGCGTCCCAGCACCCCCTTGAACCAGAGGCCCTCGGCACCGGCGAGGTCGAGGTCGGCCAGCACCTCGGGCCGCTGGGCCAGGTTGAAGAGCGTGGTGCTCAGGATCCTGTCCCGGGCCTGGTGGACCCTGCCACGCTCGCGATCCAGGCCTTCCAGGCGCTTCCTGATCGCCCCCGGCGTGCGCTCCTGGGCCGCCTGGTCGAGCTGGGCGTCGGGCTTCACCCCCCGGGCCTTGGCCAGCCGTTCGATCAGGGGGGGGCTGGGGGGGCGGCGGCGCCGAGCCTCGATCAGCGAGATGTAGGGGGCCGTGAGCCCTGCCTTCTGTGCCAAGGCCGCCTGGGAGAGACCTGCTGCGTGCCGGGCCGCACGGAAGGCCTGGGCGAAGGTGGGCCGGTCCATGGCTCCATCCTACGGCTGAGAGGACGGAACTTTCTGGTTAGTCACTAGCATTTTCATACTTGACAGTAGTGTTATCTAGGGCTAGTCTGCCCCTGCTGGTGGATCAAGGTCTGGGTGGTCCAGATCCCACCGGCCGGGACGGCTCCGGTCTTGCTCGGTGGACTGCACAGGTCGCCGAGGGGGTAAGTGGGTCAGGGCGCAAGGCTCAACGGGAACGGGTCGGACGGGCCGAACGCCAGGATCTCGCCGGAGGTCATCCAAGTGGGGCGAGGCGCAAGCCTCGCCCCTACTTTTTTTCTAGCCTCGGCGCGCAGGGAGGTGCCGCCGCCCATGGGCGCCCTCGGGGAGGCGCAGACCGCCGCTAGGGGGCGCAGTCTGCGGGCCCGGGGAGGCGTGCGGCCGATTGTGGCGCATTTCTGGCCGGCCGGTTCCGCCATCGGACGGCGCCGCCGATCTCGGCGGGCCATTTCTTCGGCCCGCGCCGCTGGCGGACTTGGATTCCGTGGCGCCGGGGAAAGCACACCGCCTGCGGAACGGCCTTTGGTTCTTGTCCCCTCGCGCGCGAGGACTGTCCTCGCGCCGGGTCTGCTTGAAGGGCCGGTCTGCTCAGCGACCGGTCGGCGAGGGACCCCGGGAGGAGACGCCATGGTGCTGGCTGTCCAACGACCTGCGCGCGGGCAGTCCCTGGGTTGGCGGCTCACGGGGGTCCGCTTCGCGGCCGTGGCGTGCGCCGCCTTGCTCGCCGTCCTGGCTCTTGCCCCTGGCGCCCTGTGGGCCGAGGTGGGCGACTACCGCCTCGTGGAAGGCGGCGTCGTGTATCTGGGCAACAGCCGGATCGCCGCCCGGCCCTGCGTGATCAAGGCCGACCTGGTCTACCGCCAGATCGCCGAGTACCGCGAGATCCTCGACAAGGGCCTCACCGACAAGGACGTGCGCTATCACTTCCTGATGAAGAAGGCCTCGGAGAAGTTCCTCGAAGGCGTCAAGCAGATGGCCAAGGAACTCGACCTCGACCTGGTCGCCGAGGTGGGGGCGATCAAGCCTGCCAAGCGCGGCGTCGCGGCGCCCACGGACCGCACCGACGACGTCATCTCGCGGTTGCGCTAGACGCTTGTCGGCGGGCTACGCGCACGGGGCCCTCGGAGTCCGGAGCCCCGTGGGGGGGAGCGCCGGCCTCGCCTGGCCCACGCGGGTTGTCGGGCGCGTCCCCCACCGGCTGTTGGGGATCGCGTGGCTGTTGGGGATCGCGCTGCTCGCCGGGGCCGGGTCCCGAGCGCTTGACGCCGACGGTCCGGCGCCGGCGGCCCTGCCGCAGGGCCCGGACGTTGCGCCCCCCGCGCCCCCTGCGCCGCCGATCCAGGCCCTCTTCCGACCCGAGTTCCGCTCGGTGCCGGTGCTGTTCGACGCCCTTCAGCGTTTCGGGCTCGAGGGAGCCCGGGTCGAGCCCATCGGCCCCTGGCTGGACGAGCTGCACGCGGGCAAGCCGGAGCGGGTCGCCACGCGCCTGCTGCTCGAGGGCTCCCGGGAGGAGGTCCTGCGGCTGAGCCAGGCGCTCGGGCGCCTGGACATCCCGGTGCCGTCCGTGGCCGTGGCCGTGACCGTGGCCGAGGTGCGGCGGCGCTTCGCGCGCGAGACCGGCGGCTTCCTGCGCTTCGAGCGAGACAGCTCGAGCGGCTCGGTCTTCCGCGGCACACAGAGCACCTTCGAGCCCGAATCGTGGCTGCGTTCGCAGCTGACGGGCGTGCTGCCGTTCCAGGGCACGAGCATGAGGCTGGCGCGCTTCGAGGCCGGCGAGAGCGTGTTCGAGCACGTGCTGCGCGCGCTGGCGCAGGACCACGATGCCGAGATCCTGGCGCGCACCACCCTGGTGGCGGGCGAGGGTGCGCCGGCCCGGCTCCAGTCGTTGGTGCGCCTGCCGTCCCTGCTGCTCGCGGGCGTGGTGGTCGCCAGCGACGGAGCCTCCGAGGTCGAGTACGTCACGGCTCCGCTGGAGGCCGGCCTGACCCTCGACCTCTCGGCCCTGCGCGTCTCGCACGACGGGGCCGTCCTCGACCTCAAGGTGCAGTTCACCACGGCCGAGCCCAGCGCCGAACCCGACGCCGCCCCGGGCGATCTGGTGCTGCGCACGCGCAAGCTCGAGACGCGCCTCACGGCCCGCCACGGCGAGAGCCTGGTGGTGGGGGGGCTCTCCGTCACCCGCAACCTGGGCGACCGCCGCAGCATGCCGCTCCTCGACCAGGTGCCGGCCCTCGACGTGCTCGTCTCGGCCGACGGCAACCAGCGCGAGACCACCGAGCTGATCTTCGTGCTCACCCCGCGGGTCTTGAGCGCGCCCGAGATGGACACGCCCAGCTTCGCTCCCGCGGGCGCCCCCCACGCAGCGGGCGCGCTGCGCTCGACC
>JANOFW010000464.1:0-1654 GCA_031413835.1 Planctomycetia bacterium | reverse complement strand
ACCGCTTCGTGGACCACAAGTACTCCAACACCCAGACCTACTCGATGCGGGTCACCGGCGTCGACGGCTGGGCAGTGACCGAATCCTTCCAGCTCGAAGGCGGGGCCGGCGCGGGACGGCAGCAGGTGGTGGTAGGAGCCGACGAGATGAGCTTCGTGCTGCGCCGGCTTGCCGTCGAACGCACGGCGATCGAATTCAGCCCCTACCTCATGGCGCGCGGCGACGCGGCCCTGCGCGCCCACTGGTCTTCGCGCTCCTCCGGCTATCCGGGCGGCCAACAGGAGGGCTCCTGGATGGTGACCAGCCGCGTGCACGGCGAGGATACGGTCAGCGTGCCCGGGGGCAGCTTCAAGGTCACGCGCGTCGACGTGTCCGGCCGGCGCGAGCAGGGCGCCGTTCTCGGTTCGGCCATCACGGCGTCGAGCATCCCTGCGCGCTTCCTGTATCAGGTCTGGTATGCGCCGGAGGCGCGGCGCTACGTAAGAGTTCGCCACCAGCTGTGGAGCATCGGCGGCGCGCTGATCGGCGACGATTCGCTGGAGCTTGTTTCCTACAAGACAGAGTGAACTGCCAACCGTGTTGAGGCTTCCCCTATGAAACGTTCCCTTGCCTGTCTGTTGCTGGTCCTGGCCGCGCCTGCGGCGCAGGCGCTTACGCCGGAGGAACTGTTCACGCGGATCTCGCCCAGCGTGTGGTTCGTGTACGGGGCCGACGCGAGCGACCGGCGCCTGACGCAGGGCAGCGGGGTGGTGGTCGCGCCGCAGCGCGTGATCACCAACTGCCACGTGGTGAAGGATGCGGCCTCGGTGTTCGTGCGCAAGGAGAACGTGATCTACCTGGCCAAGGTGGAGCACCGCGACCCCAAGCGCGACCTGTGCCAGTTGCAGGTGCCCAACCTGACCGCGCCGGCGGTGACCCTGGGCAGCTCCAAGGAGCTCAAGGTCGGGCAGAAGGTCTACGCGCTGGGCAATCCCAAGGGGCTGGAGGTCACCCTCTCCGACGGGCTGGTCTCGGCGCTGCGCGGGCCCGACGGCGTGGAGCCGATCGTGCAGACCACCGCGCCGATCTCCCCCGGCTCCTCCGGCGGCGGCTTGTTCGACGGCGAGGGCCGCCTGGTCGGGATCACCACCCTGCAGCGGCCCGACGGCCAGAACCTGAACTTCGCGCTGCCGGTGGAGTGGGTGGCCGAGCTGCCCGAGCGCATGAGGCTCGCCGCCGACGAGGCCGTGCAGGCCAAGAAGAAGCGCGACGAGCAGATCGCCTCCTTGCGCGCCGGCGGGGTCTCCTACAACCCCGCCTCCCCCGAACTCCCCGTCATCGGCGCTACCTGGAAATACCGCTTCGTGGACCACAAGTACTCCAACACCCAGACCTACTCGATGCGGGTCACCGGCGTCGACGGCTGGGCAGTGACGGAGAGCTTCCAGGTGGACGACCGCGGGGGGGAGGGGCGCAGGCGGGTCGTCGTCGGCGCGGACGAAATGCGTTTTGTGCTGCACCGGCTGGCGGCCGAGCGCACCGCTTTGGAGTTCAATCCCTATCTGCTGGCGCGCGGCGACGCGGCCATGCGCGCCCACTGGATGTCGCGTTCCACCAACTACCCCGGCAGCCAGCAGGCCACCTGGGCAGTGACCAGCCGCGTGCACGGCGAGGA
>JANOFW010000463.1:0-2103 GCA_031413835.1 Planctomycetia bacterium | reverse complement strand
CGCCAGAGCCAGGCTGGAGCCTGGCGTTCCCAGGGCAACCCCACGCGATTGGAGGCACGTGGTGAGAAGGGGGGTCAGGCCCCGGCTAGTCGAAGCCGATGGCATGCGATTGCCTAAGCACGTCGAAGGGCGACGCCAGAGCCAGGCTGGAGCCTGGCGTTCCCAGGGCAACCCCCGGCGAATGGGGGCGCGTGGCGAGAAGGGGGAGGAAGGCCCCGGCTACTCCCGGGGCAACCCCTCGCGAGGGGGGGCACGTGGCGAGAAGGCGGGGTCAGGCCCCGGCTGCTCACCGCTTCGGGTGCGGACGCTCTACGTCGATGCGTCCGCCCTCGTGGTCGAGGGCGATGCCGCGGTTGCGGGCCTTGGCGTTGTCGGAGTCGGGCGCGTCGGTCTTGGACTGGCCGTCGTCGAAGCCCGCCGGGTAGGAGTCTTTGCCGCCCGCGTCCACGAGCAGGCCGACCGAGATGCTCTCCGTCCAGTAGCGCGACGGACCCGTGCGGTCGAGCTGGCGCGCGTCGAAGACCGCCGTGCCCACCTGCAAGCCGGGTTTCCCGAACGCGTAGCGATCGTTCCCGCCGCCGTCCAGCAGCAGCGCCACGCTGCGGTTGATCGACCAGCCCAAGCCGCTCTCCCCTGAGGCATAGGTGTCGTCGCCCGAGACGTCGAGCAGCACGCCCACGGTGAAGTCGTGCCCGTAGCCCGGGCCCCAGTTCTGCGCGACCTTGTAGGCGTCGTTGCCGCTCTCGTCCACGAGCGCGCCGACGCAGAAGTGCGCGCCCGAGCCCTGGGCCCAGCCGTTGGCGCTGAAGGCGTCGTCGCCGCCGCCGTCCCAGAGCAGGCCGGTGCCGAACCAGTAGCCGCAGCCCTGGGCCCAGTTGCCGGCGCTGTAGGTGTCGTTGCCGCCGGCGTCGAGCAGCGAGCCCAGGCCCCCGGCCCAGGAGTGCCCGTCGGCGCCGTCGCCGCGCCGGCCCATGGAGCAGCCTTGCGCGTTGCTCACGGCCACCTTGCCCTCGGTGTGGTAGCTCGGGCGCCCCGCGGCCGGCCCGTCCACGACGGCCTCGTAGACGTCGTCGCCTGCGCGGTCGGCGAGCGTGCCCACGCCCCCAGCGCCCCCGAAACCCTGACCGTCGCTCGACACGCGGTAGCGGTCGCGACCCGCCACGTCGAAGAGCAGGCCCACGCCGAAGTAGGCGCAGCCCTGGGCGCTGTAGCGCGCGTCGTAGACGTCGTCGCCCTCGAGGTCGATCAGGGCGCCGAAGCCCAGCTGCCCCGCGCCCTGCGTGAGCGCGCCCCCGGCGAGATAGCGGTCGTTGCCGCTGGCGTCGAGCAGCACGCCCACGCCCGTCACGCCCGCGCCCTGCGTGCGACCGGGGTAGGGGTCGGGCGCGTTCCACGAGTCGTCGCCGCCCATGTCGAGCACGGCGGCGAGCGGATGCTCGGCGTCGCTTGCCGCCAGGCGGCCGGTCCAGGTGTCGTCGCCGCCCAGGTCCACCACCAGCCAGTCGAAGGTGTCGCCGCTGGTGAAAGTGTCGAGCCCCGAGCCGGTCACCGTGATGCGCCCCAGCGTCGTCTGGAGCTCGAAGCCCAGCCCCTTGAGGCTGCTCCCGGCCACCAGCAGCAGCGGCGTGAGGCCGTCGCGCGCGCGATCGAGGGCCTCGACCGTCTTCAGGCCCGCGTACCACAGGCTGGCCTCGTCCCAGCGCTCGAGGACGTCGTCGATGGCCGGCTCGTAGTCGAGCGCATCCACCTCCTCCTCCCCCAGGTCGAGACGCCGGGCCACGGCCGCGCGCAGCTCCATGGGCACGTTGCGCCAGGCCAGCTCGGCCCAGTGCTGGGCGTCGAGCAGGTCGAGCACCAGGCGCCCCAGCACGCCGCTGATCTCCGGCGGCAGGACGGCGCAGCGCTCCTTGACGTCCTTCTCGATCAGCGGGTAGGGCGACTCCTGCCCGAAGGTCACGAAGCGTGTGGGCTTCCTGGCGTGGCGGTAGACGGCCAGCACGGCCTCGGCCAGCGGCGTGGGCTCGGCCGTGAGGTTCACCGAGTAGGCGCGGAACGCTCCCATGCGCCGATCCACGCCCAGCAGATGCGCCGCGCGATAGAGCC
>JANOFW010000462.1:0-3706 GCA_031413835.1 Planctomycetia bacterium | reverse complement strand
TTCGAGCTGACCCTGCCACGGATGGAGGCGGTGGGGGACAAGGCCGGTGCGGGGGCGGCCTTGGTCAACATGGGCAACTGCTACCAGCGGCTGGGGGAGGTCGCGCGATCCGTTCCCTTCTACGAGCGTGGGCGCGCCTTGCTGGAGGAGGCGGGCCACCGGGAGTGGCTGCGCAACGCCCTGGTCGGCATGGGGAAGGTCCAGCGTGATCTCGGGCAGTACGCCCGTGCGCTCGACACCTACGAGGCGCTGCTGCGCCACCAGAAGGCCTGGGGAGACAAGGCCGGCGCCGACAAGACGCTCCAGCGCGTCTGCCACGTCTACCTCGCGCGTGGCGACTTCCAGAAGGCGCTCAAGGCGTACTCGCAGGTGCGCGAGCAACAGGAGGCGCGCGCGGATCGAGCCGGCGTGGCGTCCACGCTCAACCAGATCGGGCTCTGCTACTGCGGACTGGGGGACTACGCGCGGGCGCTTTCGACCTTCGAAGACGTCGTCGCGCGGCAGGAGTTGCTGGGCGACAAGCAGGCCATGGCGGCGGCGCTCATCAACATGGGCAGCGTCTACACGAACCTCGGGGACCCGTGGACGGCCTACGTGCACCTCAAGCGCGGCCTCGACCTGGCCATGGAGGCAGGCCATCTGACGTGGCAGGTGAACGCGCTCGCCAACATCGGGAACACCTACCTCGGGACGGGGGACGCCACGCGGGCGCTCCTGGCCTTCGATCGGGTCCTGGAGCTGCAGAAGGCCCTTGGGGACGAGCGGGGCGTGTCCGACGCGCTCACGAGCCTCGCCCTCGCCCACACGGCTGCGGGGAACGCCGTCCTGGCCCTCGAGCTCCATCAGCAGGCCCTGCAGATGGCCCAGGCGCGCGGCGACTTCGCCTCGACCGTCCACGACCACGCCGGCATCGGACGTGCCTACGTCGCGCTCGGGGAGCACGCGAAGGCGCAGGCCGCCTTCGAGCAGTGCGCGGCCCTCGCCAGGAGCCGGCGGCTCACGCAGCCGCTGGTGGCCGTGCTGGCCGACCTGGCCCAGCTCCACCTGGATCGCGGCGAAGCAGCCCTGGCGCTTGCCAGCGCTCGTGAGGCGCTGGGCGCAGCGGAGAAGCTCCTGGGTGGGCTGGGCGAGGAGCAGGGCGCCACGGCACGCGCGCAGTGGGCGCCACTCTTCGCCACCGGAGCCCTGGCGGCCGCGCGGGCGGGGGACCCGGCCGCGGTCTTCATGTTCCTCGAGAGCGGTCGTGCGGGTGCGCTGTTGGACGACCTGGACACGCGGGAAGCGCTGCGTTGGAAGGAGGAGTCCCTGCCTCCTGAGCTGGCGCAGCTCGACCTCGAGGCCCGTGCGAAGGAACGCGCGGCCCGCGCGGCCTACGACCTCGCCATGCAAGGCGACCGACGTGCCGAGCGGCAGGACGCCGGCCGGGTGCTGGACGAGGCCAGCCACCGAGTGCACCAGGTGGCGGGTCGCATCCAGCGCGAGCTGAAGCTGCGGGCGGAGTTCTTCTACCCCCGGGCCCGCACGCTCGCGGAGGTCCGGTCCGCGCTGAAGGCCGGGCAGGCGCTCGTGCTCTACGGTCTAGGCAAGGACGAGGCGCTTGCGTTGGTGGTCCGGCCGGAGGGCGCGCGGGTCGTCATGCTGGGCACGGCCTCCGACGTCGTCGCAGCCTGCGAAGCGCTCGACGCTGGGGATCGCGGCGCAGACGTCACGCCTGCCTTGGACGTCCTGCGCCAGCGCCTCGTGGCGCCGCTCGAGCTCGTGGAGGGCGTGGACCAGGTCCTCGTCTCGCCCGAGGGCGCGCTCTGCTACCTGCCGTTCGTCCTCCTCTTCCCGCAACCGGTCGCGATGACGCCGTCGGGCACGACGCACGCGTTGCTGCTCGACGAGCAGGTCGGGCCCGGCCGTGGCATCCTGGCCTTGGGCGATCCTGACTACGCAGGCGTGTCGCAGGGCGCGCAGGCCGTCTACCACCGGGGCCGTCCGCTCACCGCGCTCCCGGCGACGCGCGTGGAGGCGACGACGATCGGAACGCAGACGCTGCTGGGGGTCGAGGCGAGCGAGACGAGACTGCTGGAGGTCCTGGCCAAGGAGCCGCGCTGGCGTGCGGTGCACCTCGCCTGCCACGGGCTGGTGAACACCGACAAGCCCATGCTCTCCTCGCTGGCCCTCACCCGGTCCGGAGAGGCCGACGGGTTCTTCAGCGCGTTGGAGGTGCTGCGCACGAAGATCCCCGCCGACCTCGTGGTGCTCTCCGCCTGCGAGACGGCGAAGGGGAAGGTCGTGAGCGGCGAAGGGATCGTCGGGCTGACCCGCGCGTTCATGTTCGCCGGGACCTCACGCGTGATCTGCTCGCTGTGGAAGGTGGACGACGCGGCGACGCAGGCGCTGATGGTGAAGTTCTACGAGCTGTGGAGCCCGAAGGACGGCTCGAAGGGACTGGCGACCGCCGAGGCGCTGCGGCAGGCGCAGGACGTCGTGCGCTCGCAGGAGAGGTGGAAGCACCCGTACTACTGGGCGGCGTGGGTGCTGTGGGGGCTCCCGGACTAGGTCATGGTTGGATCGCTGCGTGGGGGCCGAGTGCCTCGGTGGCGGGAGCCCCAGGGAAGCCGTGGTGGGCGGCCTGCGGGCGGTACCACGAGTGCAGCGAGTGCTCGACGTCGTGAGCGCGATGGGGAGCCACTGCGCGGCGGCCGCGTGCGGGCCGCTCCGAGCGCTGCTGCACCGTCCAGGTGTGGCGCATGTCGCCTCAGATCCAGATCGCCCGGCGACTCCAGGATGGAGGGTTGTGCCGGCAGTGCTCCCGGACCGGGCCGCGACAGTGCTGTTCGAGGGGAGGTGAGGTACGCTCGACGACTCATGCCTCGACGTCATCTGCTGCTGGCGTTCGCTATCCCTGGTGTCGCCTGGCTGCTCACGGTGCTCCCCTGTCTCTCCTTCATTTGGCGTGCCCTTGGGAGCGTGGATGCCCAGGGCGCATTCCTCAAGGAGGCCGGCGACCTTCTTTGGCTCTCCGCCTTTCCCTCACTCCTGGCATCCGCGATTGTCATCCCAGTTGCCGGCTGCGTTGAGCGTGGGCGCGAGCCACGCGCGGCCTGGGGCGCAGCTCTCGGGGCGTTGTCGTTGCTCGCTTACGGCACGGCGAACTTCCTCACCATCGCGACGTACTCACTTCGGATCACCTGATGAGTCGGTGTGTGCGGCTCGGGTTCGCGCGGTGCGTGGCCCCCGGGCATCCAGCTCGCGCGCGCCCCTCCCATGGACGACCCCCTGGTGGTCCACGAAGCAGAAGTGCGCCCACCGGGAGGAGCTAGACCGGCCCCTCGCGTGGTGCGCACGCCATCCTTCGCAAGGCTCGGCGCGGGCTCCCAGGGGTTCTGCGCTCCGTGCCAGGCTTGCATGGAATCTGGCGCTGGCGGGGATGTAGAGCGCCACTCTCCGAAGGCGGGACGCGAGAGGCCGCCATCCAGCGTAGGGCGTGCGGCGAGGGAGAGCGCGCGCCTTGGGCTCTCCCCGGCATCCAAGGTGTGTAGAGGTTCTGTCCCTGCGCTTGACGAGCGGACTTGCTGTCCGCCTCGCCTTGGAGGTCCCATGCAACTCTTCCGTCTTGTCTCGCTCTCCTTGGCGTTGGCGGAATGTGCCAGGGCCGGTGAGACAGGTGCGCTCGGGAATTAGTGTCGATCCTAGCACAGCGCGACAGCCTGCGTGG
>JANOFW010000461.1:0-5115 GCA_031413835.1 Planctomycetia bacterium | reverse complement strand
CGAGCTGGGGCGCGGCGTGCCCACCTCGGCCCTGGCGGACCTCGGCGTGGCGGCGCGGCACCAGCGCGGCAACGTCGCTGCGCGGCGGCTGCTCAGCGCGTTGAGCGCGAGGATGGGGGCGCGCTACGAGGCGGCGCGTTGGCTCGAGGAGGCGTTCCTGGCGCGTCCCTTGGATCCCATGCTGGCCAGCGAAGCGGCCTCCTCCTGGATCAGCCTCGGTGAGCACGAGCGTGCCGCGCGGGTGCTCGCGGCCGGGGCCCGAGCGCAACCCGACGAGGCGGCACGCGGGCGGCTCGAGGAGCTGCTGCGGCGGCTCGAGCCATGGCGCAGACGAGGGGGGCAGGGCCCATGAGCCGCAGGGGACTGGCGTGGTTGCTGCTGTTGCTGTCCACCGTCACGGCGGCATCGATGCTGTTCGGGCGGCTGCTCGACGGGCCGGTCGAGGGCGGCGGGCAGGTGGAGCGAGGCGAGGCTCCTGTGCGACGGGCGCCGCGCGCCGCGCTGCTGCCCGCGGCAGGCGACCTCCCGCCGGAGGTCGCCTCGACCGACGCGCTGCTGGCGGGGCTGAGCAGCGAGGATCGCGCCTGCGTGGATTGCCACCGCAGCCGGCAGCCAGGCCTCTGGGCGCAGTTCGCCGTCAGCGGCCACGCGCGCCAGGGGGTGGGCTGCACCGCCTGCCACGGCAACGACCACGAGGAGATCTTCCGGCGCCGCGGCGCCGTGCCCGAGAGCCGCTGCGGCGAGTGCCACGCCAAGGAGACCGAGGAGTTCCGGCGCAGCCCGCACCATCGTGCGCGGACCAAGGCCTTGGTCAGTGCGCGCCTGATGGCGCAGATTCCCGCCATGCAGCGGCTCGGCTGCCTGGCCTGCCACAACCAAGGCGCGCTCGGGCCCGAGGAGTCGGAGGCACCCGAGGACGGACGCTGCGCGTCGTGCCACGGCGGCCACCGTTTCGCGAGCGAGGATGCGCGCCAGCCCGAGGCCTGCGGCCTGTGCCATCGCGGGCCCGATCACCCGCACATCGAGGTCTGGGAGGCATCGCCCCACGGCGTGGCGTGGAGGGCCAGCGGCAAGGACGAGTCCCAGGCGCCCACCTGCGCCACCTGCCACATGGCCGGCGGCTCGCACGACGTGAGCCTGGGGATCGGCCTGGGCGCCTCGGGTTCCGGCGCCGTGCTGGAGGGCGAGAAGCCGCCGATCCCGATGAGCATCATCTCGCGCGGCGAGGCCGACGCCGCTCGCGCGCACATGCTGGTGATCTGCCAGCGCTGTCACACGCCGCGCGTGGCGCGTGCTGCGCTGGACGACGCCGATGCCATCAAGCGCGAGTGCGACCGGCTCGTGGGCGTAGGCGCCGCGCTGCTCGAGGGCCTCGGCCGCGATGGGCTGATCGTGCCCGACCCGCGCGAGCGCCCGCCGCATCCGACCGCGGGCCACGCGCTCGTCATCGGGGGCGCCATGCTCTACGAGCAGCACTCCGAGGCCGAGCGGCTGTTCTTCGACATCGCCAAGTTCGCGCACGCCATCACCTTCAAGGCCGCCTACCACCAGTCCGCCGACTGGACCCATTGGCTGGGCATGGTGCGGCTCAAGGAGGGCTTGGAGGCCCTCAAGGCGGAGGACCGCCGCCTGCGCGCGGCGGCGCCCCCCGCGCCCCCCGCGCCCGAGCCCGCCGCCGAGCCCTCGAAGGCTCCGACCGCCGAACGCTGAACGCGTCAGGCCCTTGCGCGAGCGTGCTGCCTTCCGGTAGCGTGCCGCACCGCTGCTCGGCGGGAGGGCGGTTCCATGGTCGTCCACGCACCCATCTCGAAGCGTTCGGCCCGCCCGCCCGGCTTCGGGGCGGGCGAGATCTTCAGCCGCTCCTTCGGGGTCTGGTTCGCGCAGTTCCCGGCCTTCATGCTGCTGACGGTCCTGATCTTCGCTCCGCTGGTGATCTACCTCTGGTTGACGTTGGGTGCGACGCTGGAGGACTCCTCCGAGCGCGTGCCGGTGATCCAGAACATCGTGCTCGAGGTGGGCGGCGCGCTGCTGGGCAGCGCCCTGGCGGCGGCCTTCAGCTACGGCGTGTTCCGCCGGCTGCAGAAGCAGCCCGCGGGCATGGGCGAGTGCGTCGTGCGCGGCGTGGCCTCGCTGCCCAGCGTCATGGGCGTGGTGCTGGCCCGCGGTCTGGGCATCGGTCTCCTGGCCATGCCCGCGTGCATCCTGGGCTGGCAGGGGATCCCGGACCTCCTGCTGCACATCCCCTCCTACTGGCTGGCGGCCGTGTGGAGCGCAGCGGTGCCGGCGGCGGTGATCGAGCGGCTCGGGGTGACGGAGGCCCTGGGGCGCAGCACGAGCCTCACGAGCGGGTACCGCGGCACCATCTTCTGGGCCTGGATCCTGATCGGCCTGGTCTTCGTGCTCGGCGTCGTCGTGCTCACCCTGGTGGGGGTTCAGGTCTTGCGCGACGCCTCCCCGGCGGCCCAGGCACTGGCCGTCATCATCGGCGTCGTCGTCACCACGGTGCTCATCAGCTCGATCCAGGCGGTCAGCCAGGCCGTCATCTACCACGGCCTGCGTTCGCGCAAGGAGGGCGTGACCGCCGACGAGCTGCTGAAGGCCTTCGAGTAGGAGGGGGAGCGGCCCGGCGCTCAGCCGCGCTTGTCGTGTTTGTCCTTCTTGCGCTTGCCTAGGCGCAGGCGCTCCTCGAGCTGGCGGCGCAGCGCGGCGTAGAAGTCGCGCAGGAAGGGCTCGGCGTCGCGATCCTGGGCGTCGCCGTCCCAGGAGAGCTTTTTGCGGATCAGGCGGCTCACCTGCACCAGCGTCTCGCGCCGGTCGCCGGCGTGGTCTTGGATGCGCAGCGCCTTCTCGAGCATCTGCAGCTCGAAGATGCCGTAGACCGAGAGTTGCTCCGAGGTGAAGGCGCGCGTGGGCGCGTCGGGCCTGCGCAGGCCCAGCTCGGGCAGCAGCACGGCCTTGGGGGCGCGCACCACGCGCGTGCCCGCGACCAGGTCGCCCAGGCGCGCCCCCTGCGGGTGGAAGACGGGGAAGAACAGCAGCCCCAGCACCCACAGCCCTCCGAGCAGCTGCAGGGCCCCGGACGCCCCCGGCAGGAGCGCCTCGGGGGCCAGCAGCAGGGTCAGCGGCAGCCACAGCTCGACCTCGCGCATCAGGTTGCGGGCGACGAGCGCCTGCACGCGCAGGGGCCCGCCTGCCGCGTCCACCACGCACAGGCCCGCCATGCGCTTGCCCGGCGTGCGGCCGCGGCCGCGGATCTCGAGCGTCAGGAACCAGCCGCTGCGCAGGAAGAAGAGCAGCAGCACCACGATCGCCAGCAGCCAGCCGTCCTGATCCTCGAGCGCTCCATCCGTGGCGGCCCCGATGACCAGCAGCAGCGCCACGCCCACCAGCACGAGCAGCAGCAGGTCGATCAGGAAGCCCGCGACGCGCTCGCCGCGCGTGGCCAGCTCAAGCTCGATGGGCACGCCCTCGGGCACGGTCAGGGCCAGGCGCAGCACGCCCGGCTCGCGCGTCGCGGCACCGGCGGGTCTCTGCGTCATGTTCGTGCCTTACGCCACGGCGCGGCGATCCACCAGGCGAGCAGCGCGGCGCCCACGGCGGCCACGGCGTAGCGCACGACGATGTCCTGGACCGTCTGGCGGAAGACGCCCTCGATGACGCCTGCCGCGGCCAGCAGCACAGCCGCGCCGATCACCACTGTGCCCGCGGGCCGGCCCGCCTCGACCAGGGCCTGGGAGCGGGTGTGCTCGCCCGGCAGCAGGATCGCGCGCGCGAGGGAGAGGCCCGCGCCGCCGCAGAGCACCACCGCGCTCAATTCGGGCACGCCGTGGGGGAGCAGCCAGCCCCAGAGGTCGAGGCCCAGGCCCTGGGCGTGGTGGATCTGGGCGAAGGCGCCCAGGATCAGCCCGTTGAAGAGCATCAGCAGCAGCGTCGGCAGCCCGAGCACGATGCCCAGAGCGAAGGCGGTCAGGCCCACCTGGGTGTTGTGCACGAAGAGGAACGTCGCGAAGGCCTGCAGGTGGCCGCCGCCCTCGTTGTAGAGGCAGTCCTTGAGCGTCTCGCGGTCGGCGGCCGGGGTGCGCTCGTCGGCCAGGCCGCTGGGCACGATGGCGTAGTAGGTCTCGGGGTCGTGCTGGACCAGCGCGAAGCCGGCCACGCCGCCCAGCAGGAACAGCGCAAGCGAGAAGAGGATCGGCAGGCGCAGCGCTCGCACGGCGGCGGGGAAGCCCTCGCGGAAGAAGCCGCGCACGGCCTCGCCCAGGGGCCGACGCGTGCCGTAGACCACCATGTAGGCGCGCGCGGCCAGCGTGTCGAGGTACTCGAGCAGGTTCGCGTCGAGCGAGATCGCGCGCGCCACCGAAAGCGAGGAGATCGCGGCGCGGTAGAGCACCGGCAGGCGCGTGAGTTCTACGGCGGTAAGCGAGCCGATGCCGTGCGACTGGGCCCGGGCCACGAGGCGATCGAGCTCGCGCCAGGCGGGCTCGCGGTCGCGGCGGAAGTGGGCGCTCTTGAGCTCGATGGTCATCCGACCAGCTCCCGCCGCTTGACCTCGAGGTAGCGGTTGAGCAGCGCGGAGCTCATCCGGCCGGGGAGCGCGTCCACCGTGTGGATGCCCAGACGCCGCAAGCGCCGCAGCACGCTCTCGCGCTCGCGCACGAGGTCGGAGGCCACCACGGCGCGGTGGAGGTGCTCGAGGGTCGAGGGCGCGCGCTGGGCCAGCCCCAGCAGCTGGGCGTCCTCCAGCGTGGCGAAGACCACCAGATGCCGCCGCGAGAGGCGTGCCAGCGCGTCGAACATGACCTCGCCCGCGATCACGTCCACGAACTCGGTCAGCAGCACGATCAGCGAGCGACGGTTGAGGCGCGTGGCCAGGTCGGTGAGACCCAGGGTGAAGTTGGTCTCGGCCTGCGTGTAGGGCAGACGCGCGAGCGACTGGCGCAGGGCCTCGTAGCGCGAGAGCGTGCCCGCCGGCTCCACCCAGGCGCGCGGGCGCTCGTCGAAGGCGTAGAGCCCCACCCGGTCGCCGGCCTTGAGGCTGGCCCAGGCCAGCAGGAGGGCGGCCTCGATGGCGTGGTCGAGGCGGCTCATGCCGGCCACGGGCTCGGCCATCAGCCG
>JANOFW010000460.1:0-4864 GCA_031413835.1 Planctomycetia bacterium | reverse complement strand
CGACTGGTGCGGCTGGTGCAAGCGGCTCGAGAGCGAGGTCTTCGCGCAGGCCGCCTTCCTCGAGAAGGCCACCAAGGAGTTCGTCTTCGTCTTCCTCGACTTCCCCAGGGACGAGGCCCTCAAGGCGGCGGTCGTGGATGCCGCGCTCAACGACAAGCTCAACTCGACCTACGAGGTGAAGGGCTTCCCCACCATCATCCTGGCCACGGCCGAGGGGCTGCCCTACGGCCGCACCGGCTACCAGGAAGGCGGGCCCGAGGCCTACCTCACGCACATGGCCGAGCTGCGCGCGACGGGCGAGAAGATCAAGGCCCTGATCGCCAAGGGCAAGACCGACATGGCCGCCTTCAAGCCCGGCTTCGAGGCCTTGATCGAGGCCGACCTGCTGGCCTACCCGGCCTACGCCTGGGTCATCGACCACGCCGAGGCCAAGGACAAGGACGGCGCCCTGGGCCTCAAGCCCGCCGTTGACAAGGAGCGCGCTCGCCAGCGCGGTCTGGTCGAGGAGAAGGCCTTGAACGAGCTGCTCAAGGGCAAGCAGCGCAAGGAAGACGTGGACTGGCCCGCCGTGCACGCGCTCTTGAAGGGCAGCAAGGACCTGGGCGGGCAGATGCTCTTCCAGCTCTCGCTGCACACCGGCGACTGGCTCGTGGCCGAGGGTCGCACCGCCGAGGCCAAGGAGATGTACCTGCTCCCGCTGCGCGATGCGGACATCTCGGGCAACGAGCGCGCCCGGGGCCTGCTCGAGCAGAAGGCCGCCAGCTGCGACGCTCCCGTGGCGCCCGAAGAGGCGCCCGAAGAGGCGCCCAAGGACGCGCCCAAGTAGGGCGTCCGAGCTTCGGACCTACGCGGGCGGCGCCGCCAGCGGCTCACGCGGCGCCTGGGCCAGCGCTTCGAAGCGCTCGCGCAGCCGGCGCACGGTGCTGGGTGCGTGGCCCGCGTAGTGGTTGTTGACGTACACCAGGCTCTTCACGCCGCGGTCCATGAGCCGCACCAGGAGCCGCGCCCAGCGCTCGAGCTTCGGCGTCTGGTCGAGAACCTCCTTGCCCCAGGTGGTGGTGAGCTTCTCGATGGCCTCGCGGTCGCCCAGCAGGCGCACGTAGGCGAGAGGGCCGGTGATCGGATCGAAGCGCGCCTCGACCTCGTCGCCCAGCGGCATCCAGGCCTGGTCCACGAGAACCAGGATCACGCCGTGGCGCGCCAGCAGCGCGCGTAGCTCGGGCGTGACCCAGGCCTTGTTGCGCACCTCCACGCCGTAGACGAAGCCCGGACGCGGCAGATCGGCGAGGAAGCGGTGGAGGCGCTCGAGGAAGGGGCCGGCAGAGGGAAAGGCCTCGCGGTTGAAGTAGGGGAACTGCAGCACCAGCGGCCCCAGGCGGGACCCAAGCCGGCGCATGCGCTCGAGGAACAGGTCGCGCGTTTCGTAGGTGGAGTCCGGGTCCAGCACGAGGCGGGCGTCGGGACGGGCGTTCTCGCCGCCGTGGACGATCGAGCGCGGGAACTTGGCCGAGAGCAGGAAGCCCTCCGGCGTCTTCGCGGCCCAGCCGTCCACGGTGGCGACGCTAGGCAGCGCGTACCAGGTGGCGTCCACCTCGACGGTGTCGAAGACCCGCGCGTAGTGGGCGAGCATCGCGCCCGCGGCCGTGCCCGGCGGGTAGAACGGCCCCACCCAGTCGTCGCTGCTGAACGACGAGGTCCCGAAACGCACGGGGGCTCCGGGGGCCGGGGTCATGACTCACCCCAGGATGCCACGCGGAGCGCTTGACCTAGCGGCGCCTGCCGCTGTTGTGCACGGCACCATGCGAGTGGCCGTGGCCGCCGTAGTAGCCGCGCCCGTAGTAGGCACCGCCGCCGTAGTAGCCGCGCCCGTAGTAGGCACCGCCGCCGTAGTAGCCGCGGCCGTAGTAGGCCGGGGCGTAGTACGCCGGGCGATAGCAGGCGGGACGGTAGTACGCCGGAGCGTAGTAGGACGGCCGGTAGTACGCCGGAGCGCAGTAGGGCTGGGCGTAGTAGGGCTGGGCGTAGTAGGGCTGCACGTACGACTGCGTGTAGTACGGCTGCGCGCAGTAGCCGCCCGCATAGGGCCCGATGGGCGAGCAGGGGCCACAGCCCCCACCACCGAAGCCGAAGCCCACGAAGACGTCGGCATGGACGGGCTGGGGCAGGGGAGGAGCGGCGTGGGCGGCAGGGGCTGCCCAAGCCAGGACACCGGCGAGAGCCAGGCTGGAGACGATCGCCTGGCTGGAAGAAAACAGGGTGCGCATGGGGACGGCCTCCGAATGTGGGCTCAGCGCGTTGCCGGAGACGCCGGGGGCCCGCTCGCGAGCATGTTACTTCAGGATGGTACCGCAGGCTGCAGGCTAGGCGAGTTCGACCGTCACCGGCACATGGTCGCTGGGCTTGACGCCCTTGCGCTCGTCGCGGTCGATCTCGCAGGCCGTCGAGCGCTTGGTGGCCGCCTCGGTGCCCAGGATCAGGTCGATGCGCAGGCCCAGGTTCCTGGGGAAGCCGAGCATGCGGTAGTCCCACCAGGTGTAGCGCCCCGCCTCGGCGTGGTGGCGCCGATAGAGGTCCGTGAGGCCCAGCGCCCGGAGGCGCGCCAGGGCCGCGTGCTCCAGGGGGTGGAAGAGCACCTGCCCGCGCCAGGCCTCGGGGTCGTGGACGTCACGGTCCTCGGGCGCGATGTTGAAGTCGCCCAGCACCACGAGGGGCCGGTCGGCGCGCAGGGCCGCGGCCAGCGCGCGCTCGAGCCGCGCGAGCCAGTCGAGCTTGAAGGGGAACTTCTCGCTCTCCAGCGACTCGCCGTTGGGCACGTAGACGTTGACGATGCGCAGGCCTTCGACCGTCGCCGCGATCAAGCGCCGCTGCGCGTCGGGCGCGTCGTCGGGCAGGCCGCGCTCGACGTCCTCCAGCGGCGCCTTCGCCAGCAGCGCGACCCCGTTGTAGGTCTTCTGGCCGAAGGTCTCGACCCGGTAGCCGGCCGCGACGAAAGCGTCGCGGGGGAAATCCTCGTCGGTGACCTTGGTCTCCTGGAGGCAGAGCACGTCGGGGGCCTGGCGCCCGATCCAGGCGAGGACGCGCTCGAGGCGCTGGCGGATCGAGTTGACGTTCCAGGTGGTGATCTTCACGGGCACCAGTATCACTCCGAGGAGGCAGGGAGCGCGGCGGCGGGCACGGGCGCCATGGCTTGCCCGAGCGAGGGGGGGCTGTAGCCTCGACCGCGGTCTGCCGCTCTGTGCCCGTCCTGGAGCCCGTCCATGTCGCTCATCGAAGCCGACGTCCCCCCCAGCAAGCCGCTCTTCACGATCACGGAGGCCATGCTGGACACGGGTCTGCGCGGCTTCCCCCTGGGGACCGTGCGCACCAGCCACGTGACCCCCGACCTGGGCGTCACCTACTGCGGCTACCCCGTGGAGGACTTGAAGGACCTCTCGGGCGAGGACGTGGTCTACCTGCTGTTCCACAAGGCGCTGCCCACGAAGGAGCAGGCCGCCACCTTCAAGGCCGATCTGGCCAGGCGCTGCGTGATCGACCCCGCCGTGTTCGCGGCCCTCAAGGCGCTGCCGAAGAAGGGCCACCCGATGGAGTGGTTCATCGCGGCGATCACCTTGCTGGGCATGACCGGCAAGACGGGCGACTACCGCGAGGACTGCCTCAACATCATCGCGCGCATCACCAGCGTGACGGCGGCCATCTTCCGCATCCGCGAGGGCTGGGGCGATCCGATCGCGCCGCGCCACGACCTGCCGCTGCACGAGAACTTCGTGCACATGCTCGGGCTCAAGAGCGCGCACCCCGTGCTGCCCGACCTGCTACGCCTGTTCTACGTGCTGCACATGGACCACGGCGGCGGCAACCTCTCCACTTTCGTGGGCAAGGCCATCGCCTCGGGCAAGGCCGACATGTACTCCTCGATCGGCGGCGCCATGGCGGCGCTCTACGGCCCGCGCCACGGCCGCGCCAACCAAGAGTGCCTCGAGTTCGTCAAGCTCGTGGGCGTGGCCGACGCCAAGGAGTGCGAGGCCAAGGTGCGCGGGATCTTGAAGGGCGGCGGGCTGGTGTTCGGCTTCGGCCACGCCGTGCTGCGCGCCGAGGACCCGCGCGCGAAGATCCAGTACGCGTTCGCCAAGCAGCACTTCCCGAACGACAAGCTCCTCGCGGTCGCGCACACGTTGCGCACCGTCGTTCCGCCGATCCTGAAGGAGAACCCCAAGATCGCCAACCCGTACCCCAACGTGGACGCGGTCTCGGGCTCGCTCATGACGGCCGCGGGCCTGCTCGACCCGGAGTACTACACGCTGCTCTTCGGCTGGTCGCGCGTGGCGGGCATCGCCTGCCAGATCGTCGACGAGCGCATCGTGGCAGGCAAGAAGGACGGCTTCCCCATCTACCGGCCCAAGTACCTGCCGGTGGACCAGCCGGCCAAGCGGCTCAACGCCTAGCAACACCGCGCTCGTCGTAGGCGTTCGAGTCACGCACCGCCCCTGGGAGCGCCAGGCTCCAGCCTGGCACGTTGGGGGTGGGGCGTCCGGGTCGTTGGACGTGGAGAGCGCCGAAGCCGCCGCCGAGTGGCTGCACACGCGTCTGCGTGGGTTGTGGGGCTTTCCCGACCCCGCCACGCTCACGCCCGAGGCGGCCTTCCGCTGAGACTACCGCGGCAAGCGCTACTCCAACGGCTACCCGGCCTGTCCCGACCTGGACGATCAGGCTCTTCTCTACCGCCTGCTCGAGCCCGAGGCCATCGGCGTCACCCTGACCGAGGGCTTCATGATGGACCCCGAGGCCAGCGTCTCGGCCCTGGTCTTCCACCACCCCGACGCGCGCTACTTCGCCGCCGGGAGTCGAGACGACCAGCCTCACGTAT
>JANOFW010000459.1:0-1535 GCA_031413835.1 Planctomycetia bacterium | reverse complement strand
GAGGATCACGTCTTCGGGCAGGACCTCCTCGCGCACGAGCAGGTCCTCGCTGGTCAGCGCGAGCAGGTCGGGGTCGAAACCGAACGACGAGGTCAGGTTGGCCTGGGCGTCGAGGTCGATGGCCAGCACGCGCCGGCCCAGGTCGGCCAGCGCCGCCGCCAGGCTGAAGACGGTGGTGGTCTTGCCCACCCCGCCCTTCTGGTTGACCACGCACAGGCGCCGCGGCTGGCCGCGCCCGCCCAGAGCCACGCAGCGCTCGGCCTGCGGGAAGCCGTAGACCGGCTGGCCCTGGCCGTCGTGGCCGACCTCGCCCAGCAGTCCCTGCGCCTCCCAGGCCTGGACGCGGCTCTTGGCCACGGCCGCGAGGCCGGCCAGCTCGTCCAGGGTGAAGGTCTTGGCCATGGGGGACCCTGCCGGGGCGCGGAGTACGCCTCCGCCGCCTGCTCGGGGGCGGACTGTACCGCCTCGTGCCGACGCATCAATGGGGCTGAAAGGGTGGCGACGGGCTCGCCTCGGGGGGCTGGGGGGGAGCCGTCCGGCGCGTAGGATGGCCGCGCCCCTGGCCCCCTGTCCTCCGGCACCCTGTCTTCTGGCAACCTGCCCCCCGGCCCCCCTGGGAATCGCCGTGCCCCGCTTCATCCTCGACGAGAACCTGCGCCGCACCGTCCTGGACCTGGACAAGGAGGAGGTCTCGATCGGCCGCTCGGGCGAGAACGACATCGCCGTGCTCGACTTGAAGGCCTCGCGGCGCCACTGCCGGGTGGAGCGCCACGGCATCCAGCACGTGCTGGTGGACCTGGGGAGCCAGAACGGCACGCGCCTGAACGGCCACCTGGTGGAGCGCTCGGGGCTGAAGCCCGGCGACCTGATCGGGGTGGGCGAGGCGCGCCTGTGGTTCCAGAAGGCCCCGCCGCCCGACGCCGAGCTGGGGCGTGACACGATGGTGCCCGAGGCCCGCCCGAGCGGGGAGCACGACCGCCTCCAGCGCCTGCAGCGCGTGGTGCGGGCGCTCAACAGCGAGCTGCACGTCCAGCGCCTGCTCGAGATCATCGTGGACCACCTGGTGGAGGTCTCGGGCGCGGAGCGCGGCTTCCTGGTGCTGTCGGGCGGCGAGGGCCGGCCCGAGGTGCAGGTGGCGCGCAACTTCGAGCAGGAGGACGTGCAGTCCCCCGAGATGGCCTTCTCGACCTCCCTGGTGCGCAAGGTGGTCGAGACCGGCGAGCCGATCCTGACGGCCAACGCGGTCGAGGACGAGCGCTTCTCCGACAACCTGTCGCTCAACGCCATCCGCGCGCGCAGCGTGATGGTGCTGCCCTTCCGCGTGCGCGGCAAGGCCATCGGCGCGCTCTACGTGGACAACCGGCTGCAGAAGGGCGCCTTCGCCGAGGCCGAGCTGACCACCCTGCTCTCGCTGGCCGACCTGGCCGCCACGGCCATCGAGCGCGCGCGCCTCTACGAGGCGAACGAGCGCCACGCCATCGAGCTCGAGGAGCTCAACCGGCGTCTGGCGCTGCGCGTGGAGACGCAGGAGGTCG
>JANOFW010000458.1:0-19889 GCA_031413835.1 Planctomycetia bacterium | reverse complement strand
TGATTCGCCAGCGTCTTGCCGTCGGCATTGAGAATCGTCAGGTACGGGAGGCCCTTCGTCGCGGCGTCGGCGCCGTAGCTTCCTCGACGACCACGCCGCGCTCTCCCCCTCCGCCTGGCCCGCGCTCCACTCCGAAGCGCGTCGCCTCGGCGCGCGCTGGGTCGTGATCACGCGCAAGGACGCGGTCAAGCTCCCGACCCTGCCCGAGGGCGTCGCCATCCTCGACGTGGCCACCGAGATCGTCTCCGGCTCCCAGGCCCTCGCGCGCGCGCTGGACGCGGCCCTAGCCTCCCCACCCCGTTGAAATCCGCCGAACGTTTGGCGCGCCGGCAAGGCCAGAACTAGCCTCCGTACGACGTAGTCGCGGAGTCGCCGCGCGGCCCCCTAGGGTCATGTGGACGAGCCCCCGTTCGAACAGATACGGCTCGACGTGCTCGACCAACGTGCCCGGGCTGGCCCCGAGCATCCGCGAGAGGCGCGAGAGCGGCACGGGCGTGCGGCTCTCGCGCAGCACCTCCACGTAGCGATGCTCGGTGGGATCGAGGCCCTCCGGGTCGTAGCCCAGCCGCGTGAGCGCCCCCCCGGCCCCCGCCGCATCGAGGTGGGTCGTACCCGCCGTCGGCACACCCCGGGCCGCCGCGTCGTCGAGTGCCCGGTCGAGCAGGCGCAGAGCCTCGCGCGGTGTGCCGCGTGCGCTCTCCGCGAGCCGCCGCGCCGCCTCCGGCGTGGTCTCCGCCCCCTGCGCCTGTGCCGCCGCCCGCACGAGCGTGGCCAGCTCCTCGGGCCCGTAGTGGACGAGCGGCTCGCGCAGTCCGAAGCGGCTGCGGAACGACGCCGGCAGCCGGCCCTCGTCGGTGGTGGCCGCCACGAGCGTGAACCGCGGCAGCACGAGCGTGATCGCGCGTGCGCGCACGCCGTCGCTCACCGCCAACGTGAGCCGCGCCTCCGCGAGCGCCTGGAGCAGGGTGTCCACGAGCGCCCGCGGCAGCGCGTGGGCCTCGTCGAGGAACAGGACGTCCCCCTCCTCGAGGGACGCCAGCAGCCGCACCCACGTGGCGCGTTCGGTCACGAGCGGCGCGGTGATCTCGACCGGCCGTCGTCCGAGCGAGGCCGCGATCCCGCGCGCCAGGCGCGTCTTCCCCGTGCCGGCCGGCCCTGTGAACAGCGTGTGGGGGAACGGCCGTCCGCGCGCCCGCGCGCCCTCCGCGACGGCCTGGAGCCTCTCGACACGCGCCTCCTGCCCGACGAGGCCCGCAAACGCCTGGGCCGGCGACACCGGGGGGCTGGGGGGCGCCGCAGCCTCGATCATGGCTATACCCGCCTCGAAGCGCAGGCCCCCCTGCTCCCCGCGGTCGCGGAACAGGTGCGCGTGCGCCCGCCACCAGGCGGTGTCCACGACCTCCGGCACGCGCTCGAGCGTGACGATCGCGCTCGCCTCGGGAGCCCCCAGGGCCGGCGCCTCGATGCCCGCTCCCGCCTCCGTTCCCGCCAGCGGCCCGCGTGCCGCATCGACGAAGCGCGCCTCCGCGGCCGTCTCGCCCTCCGTCGCGAGCAGGCCCGCATGGACGAGCCCGTGGCAGCGGGTGCACAGGGAGATCAGGTTCTCCGCCGAGGTGCGCCCGCCCTCCGAGCGGAACGCGAGGTGGTGCACCATGAGCCCGTGGCGCGAGCGGCACGAGCGGCAGCGCGCCCCGTCGCGCGTGAGCACCTTGCGCCGCAGCGCCGGCGGGGTCTTGACGTCGAGCTCCACGTGCTCTTCCCCGTGCAGCACGAGCGTCTCGGCGTCGCAGCGCACGGCCTCCCCCAGCGCCCCCGCGCCCCCTGGCTCGCTCTCGTCGATGGGCAGGGGCCCATCCTCGCTTTCCGCGAGCAGCGCCCCCCCGGCCCCCCCTGCGTCGTTCTCTTCCGTCAGCACGACCCGATAGAGCGAGCCTTCGACGCGCTTCCTCCCGGGCACGTTCCCCTCGGCGTCGCTGGCGAGGAAGTCGCTGACGAGGGCGTCGAGGAGGTCGGCGAGGCCCACGGCGCGGCCGAGCTCGTCGCCGAGCTTCTGCAGCCCGCGGTCGAGCCTCGCGTGGGCGAGCACGCCGAGGCTCGCCGCCACGGGGAAGCGGATCTCCGGCAGGCCCTTCGTCTCGCCGGCCTTGCGCGGCGGGCCGCCTTCGCGCGAGCGCCGCACCAGCCGGGCGAGCTCGCGGCAGTCGAGCGCCAGGGCGCGCTCGAGCCACGCGGCCTCGTGCGGCGGCGTGGCCGCCCGCGCGAGCAGCAGCACCTTGGCCCAGCCGATCCGCCCGGCGCAGAACGCCCGATCGACCTCGCGGAGCTCGAGCAACCGCCCGCCCACGCGCAGCAGCTCGGCGGTCCGCCGCCGGTCGATGCCCACCCGCACCTCGGCATAGTGCGCGGTGCTGCCGTGCCCCGACGCCTGGTAGAGCCGCCGTGCGTCCATCTCGACCAGGTAGAAGGCCAGGACCCTCTGCCCCGTCTCCTCCCTCCGCGCCGCCTCCCCGAGTCGCGCGCGCACCTCTTCGACGGGCAGCCCGGCCCGCATCTCGGTCTCGGCCGGGTTCGGCGGGCTCTCCGTGATGGCGCACGCGGCAGTGTTCATGGGGGGCTCCTTGGGCAGAACGTTCGTATTTTGTTCGTACATGAAACCAGGGGGGAGGGACAGGGTCGCGGTCGCGGCTCGGTCCCCTGCTCGGACCCCTCGCCGGACCCCTCCCCCGCGCTCCGTCACGGCCGTGACGCCGCACGTTCGGCGCGCTGAGACCCGCCTCGGAGGCGGGTTCCAGAGGCATGGCGGGCGGGGAGTCGGTTCGCCACCGCGGCCCCCTCAGTGTCCGCACACGGGGGCGTGGAGACGGCCCGGAGCCGAGTGATGGGGGGGGGCGCGCTCGGGCGAGCCTCCGCCTCGGTGGCGGCGACCTCCGCCAGCCCGTCCCGCAGGCGCCGCGCCGCGCCCGCCGGCACGACGTCCGACACGTCCCCCCGCACGCGCTCCCCCAGGCCAAGCAGGCCCTCTAGGGCTGGCCCGAGCTCGCTCCCCTTGCGACCCATCCACTCGATGGCCTCGAGCGAGCTGGTCAGCATCTGGTCGTACTCGGCCAGCTTGATCAAGGGCTGTTGCAGCGCCGGGACGCCGCGCGGATCGATCCGTGCGCGATCCAGGGCCCGGATGAGCTTCACCACCCGCAGCTTCTCTTGGACGATTCGCGGCCCGTAGCGCGCGAAGTCGCTCTGCGGATCCTCGGGGGGCAGGGGCTGCTTGCCAGCCATGCGCGCTGTGTAGCAGAGTCCCGACCCCTTGTCTCGCGTGCAGCGGGGCCGCCGCGATACTCAGTCGGCTGCCCGCGACGGGGTGGCCGAGCACCTGGGCGCTTCTGGGAGCCTCGCATGCGCCGCGAGCCCTTCGCGGCCGCGGCGAAGCCTCTCAGGTGCGAGACGGGGCCGGTGCCTGGGCCTCGACGCAGTCGCTGAGCACGAGCCGGCTCTCCGCGGTGCCGGTGAGATGGGGAAGGTCGGCCGCGGGACCCGCCAGCAGGCCCCGCGCGCGAGCCTCCGGGTCGCGCTCGCGGCGGATCGTACCCAGGGCGACCAGGCGCTCGTCGAGCGCGATGATCGCCTCCTCGTAGCGCAGGGAACGGTTGAGGATCAGGCCGGCGCCGGTCTCGCCGTGCCGACGCAGGTACGACGACTCCATTGGAGTGGGATCGTCGAACGTCCCGGACTGGCTGCGCCGATCGAAGTCCAGCGCCATCTCGGCCCGGTCGGGGTCGATCAGCGCGCGACCGCTGCCGTCCTCCAGCACGAACGGCACGCCGCGCTTCTCCTGGATGATCGTGCGCCAGTGCTTCCCGTGCTTGGCCCGCACGACCACTGAGTAGTAGAGGCACCGGCGCCCGCTGAGCGGCGCCTCCAGCGTCGTCCCGTGCGCGTGCGCGCTCCCGATCACGCGCCCGCCGCTGCCCCCGACCAGCTCACGGATCGAGCGGATGGGCGCCCGCCGCACCCGGCGCAGCAGCCTCTTCCGGGGATCGAACCACCAGAACAGCACCACGGCGAGGCCCGCGAGCCCCAGCACGACCACGATGACCGTCGTCCCCCCGGAGCTCGACCGGCCGTACCGGGCTGCAAGGAGGCACACATCGAGCATCCAGCCACGCGCTCCAGAGGGTCCGGGGTCGCGACGGCGTCCCGCCTGCCGGCCACCGCCCGGCCGCGACCGGCACCGGTGTTCTACCCACGGGCGCAGCGAAACGGCTCGACGATCCGCCGGGGTCGGGGCTCCCACCGAGGTCGCGCCAGGCCGAGGGCGACTTCGGGAGTGATCGCAGGACGCAGAGCCGGTTTCGCGCAGGCAGGTCGCCCCCCCGACCGCCGGGCGCGACGCTCGAGTGTGCGAAGCAGCCCAGGGCCCGGCTCATCTGGCGCCGTACGGCGTGGAGTGACGCCTCCCGGCGCGCGAGCGTTCCGCGTAGGATGGCCGCCCGCGAACTGGGCCTCTTCGATGTCCACCCCCCGTCCCCCCAGCCCCCTGCTGCCAGCCTGCGATGCGATGGCGGCGCTGCTGCCCACGCGTGAGGACGCGCGGCGTTGGTTCGAGGCGTGCCTGGCGGCGTGGGGGCGGCGCGCGGTGGTGGACACGTGGATGCGGGGCGGAGCGCAGCGTGTCACGCGGCGGGCGGAGGGAGTCGAGGAGCTGCTGACCGGGAAGGCCTTGGCGTGGGAGATGGTGGGGCAGCAGGTGGGTGCAACGGTGCAGCAACGCGAAAGCCTCGAGATCTACGACGCCCGGCAGCGCATCTCGCTCGTCTACGACGCCGGCGGGCGGCTCGTGGAGCGCGTCCTCAACGACCTCTCGCCCGGGCGCCTCGTGGAGCTGGCGGCGGTGGCCCGCGGCAAGGACGGCTTCGCCGCGAGCGTGGCGCTCGTCGCAGGGTTGGACGACGGGCGGCACGGGCCCGGGCGCATCCACTACCCCGTGCTGGTGCCGGGGGGCGTGGAGACGGTCTGGCGCATGGGGCTCGTGGGCTGCCGCAGGGCGCTCGCTGGGGGCGGCCTGCCATCGGCGGTGCGCTTCCTGGTGGCCGATGGGCTCGAGGGCCGGGCGCTGGGCTGGGGCGTGACGCGCGAGGAGGCGCTGGCGGCCTACGCGGCCGAGGTCGCGCGCGAGCTGCCGCGGCAGCGACACGAGGAGCAGTTCGCCAACGACGACTACGACGACGACGGCAACCTGCTGGCGCGCGGCTCGCTCGAGGCGGTCCAGCGGGAGCTGGGCATGCCGGAGCTGGGCCTGTCGGAGATGGGGCCGGCGGCCGTCGAGGACGTCAGCCAGCTGGACGTGGTCATGGAGCGGGAGGAGGAGGACCACGGCGGGCTTCCGCGCGACGTGCCGATGGACCCCGACGTGCAGCGCTTCGAGGAAAGCAAGGGGCCGCAGATCGACCCGGTCACGGGCAGCATCGACCTGCTGGGGGGCCCGATCTTCCTGCGCGGCCCCCGGCCGGATGCGCCGCCCGTGCCCGAGCGGCGGGGGTGCGTGCCGCACGTGATCCTGCCTCTCGAGCCCTCGCCCCCCCAGCCCCCCGCGCGTGGTCGTTGGGTGCGCACCCTGGGCGAGGCGGGCCGGACGCGCCACGCCGTGCGGATCAAGGACGGCGACGGCTACCTGCTCGTGGGGGCCGACCTGCTCGGGCTGGTCAACCTGTCGACCCTTCCCCAGGAGCTCGACGTCATCGACGCCACGGCCGACGGCGCGCCCCAGCACCACTCCCCGTTCGAACGCTACTACCGCTATCGCGAGCGCCTCTACGCCTGGCGGCCGGCCACGGCCGAGCGTCCCGAGCGGCTCGCCGACTGCGGCACCCAGACCGGCAGCCGCTACGACGCCGGCTCCCTCAACGGCGACGACGTCCAGGCCCAGGTGCGTCGCTACCGACGCATCCCGCGCCCCGCGTCGCACTGACGCGCTCGGCCTGCCGTGCGCGGCGGCGGGGTTGGCGCGATGGCCGGGCTCCGGCCCTCAGCGGATCTCGAAGATCCCGACGGTGCCCGAGAGCTCGAAGGCCACGAAGGCGAAGGTGCGGCCGCCGACCTGGCGGATCTTGATGCCCTCGGGGGCCTGACGGGTGTCGGGAGGGGTGAGGTCGCCGATGCCGTCCACGTCGATCACCGTGGGGAAGGCGGCGCAGGTGACGTCCACCAGGGCGACGGCGTTGGCCCGTTCGAGGCCCACGACGGCCAGGGTGCGACCGTCGAGCGTCACGGTGTCCACGTTCTCGGGCTCCGTGCCGCCGCGACGGGCGCGGCTGGCGTCGATCAGGGCCTGCCAGCGGCCGGTCATGTCCGCCCAGAGGGCGAACTGGTTGCCGGTGTCGCCCTGGAGGGCGCCGTCGCTCAGCCGGAAGACCGAGAGCGTGCGGCCGCCGCGGATGCGGCTGTTGCTGGAGGTGTTGTAGGCCGGACCCCAGGAGTCGCCCTCGTCCACGGTCAGGAAGCAGGGCAAGCCGTTGAGCACCACGACGCTCGTGCCATCGGGCTCACGCGTGAGGTTGAGGGGGTTCACCAGCAGGGCCGGCGCCGGCGTGGTGCTGTTGCGCACCGTGTCGGCGTCGAGGTAGTTGACGCTGCCCAGGCTGAGCACGCCGTTGACGGCGCGGACGGCGGGGGGGCTGAGGGTCAGGTCCAGCACGACCACGGCGTTGTTCTCCTGCAGGGTCACCACGGCCAGGGTGCTGGCCGCGTCGAAGGCGGCGATCTCCGGCTCGAGCGAGTTCGCCGTGCCGTCGAGCTGGAAGAGGAGCACGTTGCCGTCGTTGCCGCCCGAGACCGCGCCGTCGAAGACGAAGTAGGCGTTGAGGACCAGCGCGCCGAAGGTGACGGTGAGCAGGTCGTTGGCGCCGATCGCCGCGCCGCCCAGGTAGGTGGCCGCCACCTCGCCGTTCACGATCACCACCGGGCCGCCGGGGCCCACGATGACCACGCCGGGGGGCGGGGCGTTGTACGGGCGGTTGATCCAGCGCGTGCTGAAGAGGCCGGGCAGGAAGGCCGGGCCGGAGAGCGGGATCTCGTTGAGCGCGCCGATCGCCGCCGCCGCGTCGCCGGGGGTCATGAACGGGCCGGCCCCCAGGCTGAAGGTCGCGATGCTGCCCGGGTACCAGGGGTCCTCGGCCTCGTTGCAGACCACGGCAAAGCGCCCGTTGGGGCTGATGCGCACCGCGTCGGGGCCGCGGCCCACGCCCAACGAGAGCGTGCGCAGCAGCACGCCGTCGGAGGTGCGGCGCACCTCGACGATGTCGTCGGCGCCCACGCCGCCCTCGCGCACCGCCACCATGTAGTAGCCGTAGGTCGGGTGCACGGCCACGGAGGTGGCGCTGCCCGCGGGCATGGCGTCGCGGCGCACGAAGAAAGGTGCCGTGGGATCGGCCGCGTTGAAGACGAACACCGACTGGTCGGTGTCGCAGGTCACGAAGGCCAGGCCCGTGGAGGGCTCGACGTCCACGATCTCGGCGTTCTCGCCCACGAGGCCGGTGGAGAACTCCGCCACGAAGTGCAGCGAGGGGATCACCGGCTCGGGGAGCTCGACCATGATCATCATGTTGCGCGCGAGCAGGCCGGGCTGGGCGAAGACGTGATTCTCGTTGCCCTCGTGGCCGTAGTCGTTGTCGAAGCACAGCGCGAGCGTGCTCGGATCGACCAGCACCAGGCCCTCGGGCTTGGCCGGCACGACCAGATCGTTGAGCACCTGGGTCAGGTCGGCCACCAGCGTCTTCTCGACAGGCACGTAGGGCGTCGTGCCCGACTCGTAGGAGAAGCCCGAGGCCTCGGCCAGAACGGTCGAGGTCCCGGGGACCACGCGGATGCGGTAGACGTGCGCGAAGTTGGTGCCGTCGTGCTCGAGCACGAGGAACTCGCAGTCGGAGAGCGCCACCATGTCGCCCACCATCACGCCGGCGTGGCTGCTGCCCAGCGAGACCGGGTCGGCCGCGTGGTCGTATCCGTACATCGTCACGACGTTGGTGAGCTTGTCGATGCGCACGAGCCGCTGCAGCCGGCTGTTCGCGTTGCCGGTGAGGCTGCCGGCGAAGGTGCTCTGGACCATGCCCCAGACGGCGGTCTTGGTGACGGCGATGCCTTCGAAGCCGCGGTTGTCGCGCCGGTTGCGCAGCACGGCCGGGAGCGCGTAGAGCCCGCTGGGCACGTCGGGCGTGGCGCCCGGGATGTACTCGCGCAGCATGCGGCCGAAGTTGGGCGAGGTCGCGTCGCCCTCCAGCATCTGGATCGACGGGCCGTACTCGTCGCAGGTCCAGAAGATGCGCTTGTCCACGCCGCCGATCGTCATGCGGTCCTGGAACAGGCCCTCGAAATCGAAGCCCTGGGGCGTCTTGAGCAGCAGGGTGCTCTTGTCGTCCAGGCTGCTGAAGGCCTTCTCGTTCGTGGTCATGCCCACGACGTTGCTCGGCAGCCCGTTGACCGCCAGGCCGCCGCGATCGCGGATGGGGGTCTCGGAGAGCACGTCCACCGTGCCCGTGGCGTGGTTCAACCGAACGCGCGTCAAGCGCTGCTGGTGGCCGGAGAGCGGGAAGACCTTCGAGCCCGCACCAAAGGCCGTTGCTCCGGGGGGCTGGGGGGGCACGCGGGTCGCGATGCCGTAGTTGGGCCCGCGGTCGTCCACGATCCAGAACTCGTCGCTCAGGTAGCCGCCCTGCGCGTCACGCGCCCGGGCCAGGCCCGACCAGCCGCCGGCGTAGGCGCTGTCGAAGAGCGTCGTGGGGAGCACCGGGCCGACGCTGGAGGCGGAGGTGATCGGGATCAGGCCGGGGAGCGGGATGGCCTGGCGGTTGGCGACGAAGGCGGTCGCGTGCAGCTCGGGCGCATCGAGCGTCAGGCCCACGAGTACCTGGGTGGCGACGTCGCCGTCGTCGGCCGTGAAGCGGAACTGGTAGGCGCCGGCCGGCAGCGTGCCCCCCACGTCGGTGGTCGCGGCGGCGGGGCTGAGGATCAGCGGCGAGGCGCCGACGGGAGCGCTCACCAGCTCCCAGAGGAACGTGAGGGGGTCGCCTTCGGGATCGACCGCCGCCCCGACCAGGGTGAAGGTCGTCTCCGCCGTGAGCGGCTGGGGCGCCGAGGCGCTCACCGCGGGCGCGGCGTTGGGGGTTGCCGGCGTCACGGGCGGCGAGCCGCCGCCTCCGCCGCAGGCCGTGGCCGCGAGGGCCGCAACGAGGACCAGGAGCGCCCCCGCGCCCCCTGTGATCTTCTGCTGCGCTGAGAACGTCTGCTGCGCGCTGCCCATGGACGCACCCTCCCGTGCCGGAGCGCGCCGCGTGGGCGCGCCTCCCGACGTGGGGCAGGGTCCGGGCCAGGATGGAGATCGTGCGGAGCGCGCGGGGAAGAATCCGTGAAGGCTGCGTGGTCCTCCTGCGCTGGGCGTTGTGGGGCTTGCCGTGAAGCTGCGTCCAGAGCCTCTGCTGTGCCTGGTCAGGCCAGAAGGCCATCCTCCGCGGCGGTGGACCCGCACGATCAGGCCCAATACACTCTCCGACGCAGGATCGCCCCGCACGACAGCCTTCGGGGCGTCATGGGGGGGATGTCGAGCGTGTGAAGCGAACAAGCAGCCAAGGGACACAACCCGTGAAGACCGCCGTCAGCCCGATCCACTCTTCCCGCACCCTGCTCGCGGCCGCGCTCGTCGCGTCGCTGGCGTGGTTCGCTGCCCTCCCACCCGTGCAGGCTCAGCCCGCCAAGCCGGAGGCCGTGGAGGGCAAGCCCAACATCGTCTTCGTCCTGATGGACAACCTCGGCTACGGCGAAGTCGGCTGCTACGGCGGCGGCATCCTTCGGGGGGCGCCGACGCCGCGCATCGACAAGCTTGCCACCGAAGGCACGCGACTGCTCAACTTCAACGTCGAGTCGCAGTGCACACCGAGCCGTTCGGCCATCCTGACCGGACGCCACGCGATCCGCAGCGGCACGCACTCCGTGCCCATGCCCGGCGAGACGGATGGACTGACGCAGTGGGAAGTCACCATCGCCGAGCTGCTTTCCGGCCAGGGCTACGCCACCGCGCACTTCGGCAAGTGGCATCTTGGCAGCGACCAGAGCCGGCTACCCACCAGCCAGGGCTTCGACGAGTGGTTCGGCATCCCCCGCACCACCGATGAGGCTTTGTACCCGTCGGCGGTGGGGTTCAAGGAGTCGGGCGTCGAGCCGGAACACATGATGGAGGGCAAGAAAGGCGAGCCGAGCCGCTCGCTCGAAGTCTACGACCTGCCGCAGCGCCGGCTCATCGACGCCGAAATCGCGCGCCGCACGGTGGACTTCATGAGACGGAGCGTGAAGGCCGGCAAGCCGTTCTACGCCTACGTTCCGTTCACCCAGGTGCATCTCCCCGTCCTGCCGCACACGGACTTTGCCGGCAAGACCGGCTTCGGCGACTTCCCCGATGCGCTGGCCGAGATGGACTTTCGCGTGGGCCAGCTCCTCGATGCGGTGGACGAGCTCGGCATCCGCGACAACACCATCTTTGTCTTCACCAGCGACAACGGGCCTGACCCGACCTTTCCACATCAGGGCAGCTCGGGCCCGTGGCGCGGCTACTACTTCACGCACATGGAAGGCTCGTCGCGGACGCCGTTCATCATCCGCTGGCCGGGGAAGGTCCCCGCCGGTCGGGTGAGCAATGAGATCGTTCATGAGATGGACACCTTCACCACGTTTGCCAAGCTCGCCGGCGCGGCCGTGCCGCAGGACCGCCCCATCGACGGCGTGGACCAGGCCGACTTCCTGTTGGGCAAGAAGGAGACCTCGAGCCGCGAAGGCATCCTGCTGTTCAATGCAGACCGCCTCGAGGCCGCGAAGTGGCGCAACTGGAAGCTGGCCTTCTACGACGAGGAACACAACTGGTTCACGCCCCCGGTGAAGCTCGGCACGCCGAAGCTGTTCAACCTCATCCTGGATCCGAAGGAGGAGTTCCCGGTCACCGTCGAGAACACCTGGGCCGTGGAGCCCATGACGAAGATGATCGCGCGGTTCATGGCCAGCACGAAGACGCACCCGCTCATCGCGCCCGGCACGCCCGACCCCTACACGCCGCCGACGAAGTGAGACGAACCGTCCCACAGCCACCCGTTCCACAGCCTCCCGTTCCACAGCCACCCGTCCCATGGCCACTGTGGCTGGCGAAGCGCAGGGCCGCGCGCGCCCGGTCTGCCCCGTGGCCTACTTCGTGGCCGACTTCGTCGCCTACTTCGTCGCGTCGAGGTCCTCGAGGGCGTCGGTGCGCTCCTGGTGGAGGTGGTGGCGGAAGCCCTCGAGGGCGGGAGCCTGGGTCCCCTGGGCGGCGGCCTTGACGCGTTCGACCACGTAGAGCTCTTCGCGGCGGGTGCTCTGCGTCTCGGCGTTGATGCGGATGGAGTAGAACTGGCTGCGCACGTCGAAGTCGGCCGCCAGATCGACCTTGTCCTTCTGCAGCAGCAGGGCGTCCACGCCCTCGATCTGGTTGACCTGGTTGACGTCGGTGAACGGCGAGCCCTGCTGCTCGTCCTCGTTGTTCGACCGGCCCCCGCTGCCCGAGCCGCCGCTGCCCGAACCGCCCGTGCCGCTGCCGCCCGTGCCCGGGGTCTTCGGGTCCTCCTTCTCTTCGTCGCTCTCGCGGCGCGAGAGGATGCGCTCGGCGATGGTCTCGTCGCTGGGGAAGAAGGCGCGCAGCACGACCAGGTCGGCCGTGTTGAGGTTCACCTTGCCCGTGCCGTAGACGGTGAGGTAGCGCGCGAGGCCCGGGGCCACGTCGTCGGCGTCGCGCTGGTCGGCGAGGATCGGGCCCCACTTCGGGTTGGCCAGGGTCAGGTCCTCGAGCATCAGGAAGCCGCGCCCGTCCGTCGTGCTGGGCTTGGGGATGTTGCCGCGCGCCTTCTTGCCCAGCAGGAAGTTCAGGGCGTCGTCCACGAGCTCGCCCGCGAGCGTGTCGTCGATGGCCTCCTTGCTCTCGGCGCGCGCCAGCACCAGGATGCGCACCATGCGCTCGCGCATCACCTGGCGGCGCTCCCCGGCGGGGGCCTTGACCAGCATGAGCACGTTGAACTTGCCCTGCTCGTCGAACACGCGCGTCGAGAGCGAGACCTCGGTCTCCGTCTCCTGGCGCTCCTGCATGTCCTCGTCGAACATCGTGTCGAACAGGCTGTCCACGTCGTCCTCGCCCACGTCGTGGCCCAGACGCGCCAGCACCAGCTCGAACTGGCCGTCGAGCGCGTTCTCGATCGCCAGCTGGTCGGCCACGTTGCGCGCGGTGCGGACTTCCAGGCCCACCTGCCGCGCGTAGTGCTCGGCGAAGGGCGCCAGGATCAGGACCAGGATCATCACGATCAAGAGCGCGATGCCCCCTTCGCCGTCGCGGGCGCGGGAGGACGGCCGGCAGGGGGCGTGGGGGGGCATAGGGATTGGACGACGGCCGAGCCCGTCAGCCTACCCGCCGGGCCAGCACACCCGCCGCAGGGAGCACCTGGGAACGCCAGGCTCCAGCCTGGCTCCGGGTCGCGGGAGAGGCATGCGCCTTCAGGCCACCAGCCACGGCCTCCGACCCGGACGCCCCACCCCCAACGTGCCAGGCTGGAGCCTGGCGCTCCCAGGGGGTTCTCGGCGCCGCACCGAGCGGGCTTGCCAAGTCGCCACTACTTGCCGGAGAGGAGCGTGAGCCGGTCCTGGCCGCCGGGGGCGGCGCGCGTGTGGAGCACCAGCTCGTCGCGGCCGTCGCCGTCGAAGTCGGCGGCCTGGGCGTCGAGCTCCTCGCCCGGCTTCAAGGCCGGGATCGGCACGAAGCGCGGCTCCTTGGCCCAGACCCCCGTCTTCGTCCCGGCGCGCACGGCCAGGCGGTCCGGGCCGGTGCGGATCACCAGCTCCTTGGAGCCGTCGCCGTCGAGGTCCGCGCCGGCCAGGATGGTGAACGAGCGCGCGATGTCGAGGTTGCCGGCGTAGCCAAAGCGCAGCTTCACGCCCACGTCGCTCTCCACCGCGGCGTCGGGCTGCGCGGGGAAAGCCGGCAATCCGCGCTCGCCCACGCGCTGCACGAAGGCGCGGGTCACGGCCGTGACGCGGCCGGAGGCCACGGCGCGCAGCACGTTGGGCGCGCCGATGTCGATGGTGGTCACGACGAGGTCGAGCCGCCCGTCCTCGTCGAGGTCCACGAAGGCGGGTTCCAGGCTGAATCCCGACAGTTTCAGGAAGGCGAAGGGCGGGCGCAGATCACCGGGGGGCGGGGGGGGCGGCACGCCGTCGGGCCCAGGCACGGCGCTCGCCAGGCGGAAGAAGGCCAGGCGCAGCTCGCGGCTGTCGCCGTCGCCATGCAGCACCTCGGGCACGCCGTCGCCGTCGAGGTCGAAGAGGCGGCGCTGGCCGGAGGAGGGCAGGAAGGCCAGGTCGTAGACGTCGCGGCGCGTGCCGTCGGTGCGCACCAGGCTGTCGCCGGCCAGGGACCAGAGCGCGCTGGGGGCGCTGGGGGGCGTGCCGCGCGCGCGCAGCGCCAGCAGGTGGGGGAGGCCCTCGGTGATCACGGCCGCGTCTTCGAGGAAGGGGCCGGGGGCGATGGTCAGGCGCGCCGTCGCGACCTCCAAGGCCCGCGAGGTCGTGCCCGTGCGCAGCGCCCACCCCTCGGCGACCGGCACCAGGTGTCCGGCCTCGGTCGCGCCGGGATGCAGCTCGGCGAAGACGGCTTGCTTGGCGTCGCGCCAGCCCAGGCCCGCCGAACCCTCGATGGGCGTCACGCGCGCGGCGCCGTCGGCGAGCGCGATGCGCTGCGCCTGGGCCGCGCCCAAGCCGATGAGGGCGGGACGGTTCTCGCGCGCCACGTCCACGAAGGAGACGTCGGCGGGCAGGTGGACGCGCCAGCGCGGCGCGGGCGTGGGCAGCGCCCCCAGCGCCCCCGTCCAGATGCGTACCTCGCGCCCCTCAAGCGCCAGCAGATCGGCGCGCCCGTCGCCGTCCACGTCGAGCACGCGCAGGCCCACGACCTTGTCGGGGGCCTCGAGGGTGATCGCGGCGCCTGGCTCCGCGCCCGTGGGCGCCGCGTGCAGCGCCAGCAGGGCCGCGAGGGCCAGGAACGAGGAGGCTTGGCGTGCGCGCCTCATCGGGCCCCCCGCGGCGAGAGCACGTAGAGATCCTCTTCGGTCCAGAGCACGGCCTCGGCCCGGCCGTCGCCGGTCAGGTCGGCGAGCAGCGCCCCGGGGACGAGCGGCTTGGGCACGGCCACGCGCGACAGCAAGGGCGTGGCGAACACGAGCGCGTCCCCCGAGCCCCCTGGAGCACGGCGCGCCGCGCCCAAGACCTCGACGCCGCTGAGGTTGCCGAGGTCGAGCAGGTCGTTCAAGCCGTCGCCGTCGAAGTCGCCGTCGAACCAGGCGCTGATGCCGAACTTGTTCGAGAGGGCTTGGTCCGTGGCGTAGGGCTTGACCAGGGTGAAGCTGGGCTGGGTCTCGTAGCGCCGGGCGGCCTTGTCGAAGCGGAAGCCCACCAGCGTGATCTTCGGCTCCGCGCCCATGGCGTTGCGCACGAGGTCGGTGGTCGAGCCGCGGATCGAGTCAGTGAGGTAATCCAGGGCGCCGTCGCCGTCGAGGTCTACGAAGCGCGGGTGGAGCGCCACGCTCTCGGTGTCCACCCGGCCCTCGGGCACGCGCACCGCTCCCGTGGTCGGGTCGGTCAGCGGGCCGGGCAGGAACCAGAGCGTGGTGCGCAGGCCGCCCAGCTTGTCGCGTCGGCCGCTCACCAGCGTGACCAGCAGGTCGGCCTTGCCGTCGCCGTCGGCGTCGGCCACCACCAGGCGTGAGGTGCGCACCTCCTCGGGCGGGAGGTCGGCCGGAGGCGTCAAGAAGGCCAGCGGCAGGCGCGTGCTGGGCGCGAGCACGCCCTCGGTCGCGGCAGCGCAGGCGTCGTAGCCGTGCAGCGCGCCGTCCTTGAGCTCGACCAGCTCCTTGGTCCCGTCGCCGTCGAGGTCGGTGGCCACCAGGGTCGGCACGTAGGTGGTGCGGCGCAGCGCGTCCTCGAGGCCGGTGGCGGCGACGTTGCCCACGGCCGAGGAGAGCACGCGGTCCTGGGCCGGCTTGCCCCCCAGCAGGTGCATGCGCCCGCCCTCGGCAGCGGCCGGGAACCAGAGCTCGTCGTGGCCGTCGCCGTCGAGGTCGGCCGCGCCCTCCCACAGCGCTAGCGGGCGCCCCGCGCTGCGCGCGAAGAGGGTGGGCGTCGCGCGGCGCTCGTCGGGGGCCTCGCGCACGCCGGCGGCGTCCACGTCCACCAAGCCGGCCGGTCCCAGGAAGCGCAGCCGGAAGGCGCCGGCGGGTCCGAAGCGGCCCAGGGCCAGCGCGCCGACGGCGGCCAGATCGCCGTCGCAGGTGATACGTGTGACCCCCTCCGGGCGGAAGAAGGTCTTGGGGTCGGGCTCGGCCGGCGTGCGCAGCAGCACGACCTGCATGGTCTTGCCCTCCTTGGGCTCCACCAGCAGCACCACGTCGCGTCGGCCGTCGCCGTCCACGTCGAAGGCGCGCGCCGCCTTCACCTTGCCGCCCGGGTCGAAGCGCTGCCGGCCCATCTCGAAGGGGCCGGCCTCGGCCGGCGCGGCAAGGGCGCCCCCGAGCAGCAGTCCCAGGGCGAGGCGCGAGCACAGGCGCATGCGCGCGGATCCTACCCGTGGGCGTGGCGGAGGATCCCCTAGAGGTGCAGGTCGCGCCGGGACAGCGCGCGAGCCGCGACCAGCACCAGCAGCGCACCCGTGGCGGCCGAGAGGAGCAGGGAGACCGCGGGCAGACGGGCGTCCCAGCCCTCGGAGAGGCCCTGGCCGAGTTTGGAGGTGACCTCGCGCAGGCGTTCGGGAGGCCAGGGGAAGAGCCGCCGGAGGGTGTCTTGCGAGAGCGCGAGCACGAGGTCGCCGAGCTTCAAGGCCGCGAAGGCCAGGAAGGCCGTGCACAGGGCGCCCACCACGCCCAGGATCACGGAGGAGATGCACAGGCCCAGCAGACCCGTGGTGGCCAGGGCCAGCGTCTCGGCCAGGGCGGTGTCGATCAGGTGCGAACGCATCGCCTCGGCGGTGGCGTGGACGGTGACCAGCGGCTCGCCACCGAAGCCCTCGGAGGTGAGCGTCACGTCGGCGAGCGGGCCTCCCAAGCGCGCCAGGAGGAGCGCGGTCCCGACCACCAGGGCCGCGTAGACGAGCGCTGCGAAGATCAGCGAGGCTGCCTTGGCCAGCACCCAGTCCGAGCGGCGGTAGGCGTGGGGCAGGATCATCTTGAGCGTGCCCTGCGAGGCCTCGCCCGCGATGGAGATGGCGCCCAGCACCAGCAGGAAGACCTGCGCCACGGCGAAGCCCACGCCCAGCATCCCGGCCGCCGCCGACCAGGAGGTCTCGTTGGGCAGGCGCTCGTGCGCGATCCCGGCCAGCGCGGTCAGGCCCACGACGGCGACGAGGCCTACGCGAACGAGCCGCGAGCAGGAGAGCTTGAAGACCTCGATGCGCGCGAGGCGCAGCACGCGCGCGACGGCGGCGCGGTCGAGCAGCAGCACGACACCGAGCAGCAGCCAGGGCGTGACGTCCGCCCACGCGCCGCCCAAGGCGGGGGCCAGCGCGTCAGTCCAAGCGCCGCGCCAGGTGACGCCGAAAAACGCCATGCAGACCGCGGCCAGGAGAGTCCACCGGAAGCGCCGCGCACGCTGCGGTCCCGTCCGTGGCGCGAATAGCCACAGGCCTAGGAGGCCGAGCAGGCCTGCGTAGGCTGGCCGGGAGAGACCCAAGTCCGCGACAGCATGCGCGCGCTCAAGGACGAGGTTCCAGGCAAACGCTACCTGGAACGTGACCAGGGAACTGACCCGGGGGGCCGGGGGGGCGTCGGCGCTCATCCCATCACCCCTTCGGTCTTGTCGAGGAAGTAGCGCTCGAGGCTCTCGCGCTGCGGCGTGAGCCCCAGCACGGGCAGGTTCGCCGCCAGCAGCACGCGGTGGATCTCCGCCGCCAGCGCCTCGTCGCCCTTGAGCAGCAGCGAGCCGTCCTCGTCGCGCCGGGGCTGGCTCGCGGGGAGCCGCGTGCGTAGCGCCTCCAACGCGCGCAGGTTGTCGGCCGTCTCGACGCGGAAGCCCGAGACGGCGCTCGAGAGCAGCGTGGCGATCGCGCCCTCGGCCACCATCTCGCCGCGGTGCACGATGCCCACCCGGTCGCAGAGCAACTGCACGTCGTGGAGTTGATGGCTCGAGAGGAAGAAGGTCACGCCCCGCTCGCGCTCGACGCGCACCAGCTCGCGCATCTCGCGCATGGCCGCGGGGTCGAGCCCGTTCATCGGCTCGTCGAGCACCACCAGGTTGGGCTTGCCGATCAGCGCCTGGGCGATGCCCAGGCGTTGGCGCATGCCCAGGCTGTAGCCGCCCACGGCGCGCTCCTGGGCGTGCGAGAGCCCCACGGCCTCGAGCAGCCGCCCGACCTCGCCTCTCTCGGCCCGCGCCAGGCGCGCGAAGATCTCGAGGTTGCGCCGGCCCGAGAGCGCGGCGTAGAAGGCCGGGACCTCCACCAGCGTGCGCAGGCCCTCGGCGGCCGCCAGCCGCTCGTGGGCCAGGTCCTTGCCGTGCAGGCGCACGGCTCCGGCGGTGGGCGAAACCAGCCCGGCCACGATGCGGATCAGGGTGGTCTTGCCCGCCCCGTTGGGCCCCAGGAAGCCGTAGACGGCCCCGCGCTCGATCGTCAGGTCGATGCCGCCCAGCGCGCGCACCGCGCCGTAGCGCTTTTCGAGCCCGCGGACTTCGAGGACCGGCTCGGCCATGCGGGGCTAGGCCCCCGCGGGGCGTGGGGGAGGGGGCTTGGGGGCCCACATGTCGTTGACCAGCGAGTCGATCTCCTGGGCGGCCGCGGTGCCCATGTAGGCCATCTCGTCCACGCGCGTGCGTGTGTCCTTGGCGAAGCGCAAGTCCTTGAGCGCCACGAGGTTGATCTTGACGTTGTAGGCCGCCACCTGCAGGGCGGCGCGGCACAGGGCGGCGCCGGCGGCGCCGTCGCTGGCGGCGTTCTTGTTGCCCACCTGCACGGCGTTCTTGGCCACGCCGATGACCTCGACGCAGCGTTCCATGACCTGCAGCGGGATCTCGCAGGCGCCCTTGAGGGCTGTTTCGATGGCGGCGTCGCGGGCAGCTTGCTCGGCGGGCGTGGCCTTCGGGGCCTTGTAGGCCGCGCTCACGCGGTCGTAGGCGCGGGCGTCCTCGTCGGCCAGGCGCAGGAAGTCCACCCGGGCCTCCTCGCAGGTGTCGGAGATGGCCTGCAGCAGGCGCTCGTGGGGGGCGTACTTGGGCTTGCCCAGGGTGAGCTCGCACAGCATGCGCACCAGGGCCGCCCCCAGGGCCCCCGTCACTGCGGCGCCCGTGCCTCCGCCCGGCGTGGGGGAGGCGCTCGCCAGACGCGCGGAGAAAGCCTCGAGCGTCAGGTCGGCGAAACGGGCGGAAGGCTGGGCGGCGGTCACGCGCGGCTCCGGGAGAGCGGACGCGGAGTGTCCCCGCGATCCTGGGGCGAAGGCAAGCGATTGCCCTGCCGCGCCGGCGCTCCCGCTCCGCCACAGGCGCTTAGCGAGCGAACCTGACGGGCTACCTGCCCGTCGTCACGGGGCGGCTTCAGCAGCCGCCGCCGAAGTTCTTGACGGCGAACCAGGCGCCGCCGAGCACGGCGGCGATGCCCAGGATCACGAGCAGCTTCTTGAGGACCATGCCCAAAGCCTACCCGCTCCCGCGCTCAGCGCTTGTTTTCGCGCTCCTTGGCCTCGGCCTGGTCTTTCCGCTGCTGGAGGTCGTAGCCCAGGAAGAGCGACTCCTCGTAGGGCTCGCCCACGCGCACGTTGCTGCGGCGGATCTTGTCCACCAGGGTGAGCGCCCCGGCGTAGTCGTCGTCCTTCGCGAGCCCTTTGGCCTCCACGAGCAGCTTCTCCTGGTCGGCGATCTCGCGCTGCACGCGCTTCCAACTCTCAGGGAAGCGCTGGTAGGCCTCCCTCAAGGCCTTTTGCATCTTGGTCGGGCTGGTGAGGCCCTGGATCTTGGCGACGACCTTGGTCTCGGCGTCGAGCACGAAGATCGAAGGGCGGTCCACCTGGCCCAGGAGCTCGATCAGGCGCGCGTCGCTGGCGGCCATGTCCACTTGCACGCAGCGGAAGAGCGTGCCCCAGCGCGCCGTGACCTCGTCGTCGAGCACCTTGCTGCACAGCTGCGTGGTCGCTTCGCCGTGGACGGCGTGCTCGTGGGGCCAGTGGAAGTAGACCAGCGTGGGGCGCTTGTCGCCCTCGGCCAGGGCCTCGTCCATGCGCAGGCAGGCCTGGACGTGCTCGAGCGGCGTGAGCTCCTTGACCGCCTCGCCGTCCTCCGGCGTCACCGTGCGCTGCGGCCCGACCCTGGCCTCGTACCAGCCGATGAAGGTCGTGCGCTGGGTGGAGACCGAGACGCGCCGGCCCGTGCCCCCGCCGCCCCCTGCTCCGCCGCCGATGCCAACGCTGGGCGCGCCGCTGCCCGCGCCGCTGGGCATGCTGTTGACCGGGCGACCGCCCGCGCCTGCCGAGGGGCCTCAGCAGCCGCCTTCCGTGCGGCCCGAGGTGAAGCCCACGAGCACGGCGCTCGCGAGCGAGAAGGGCACGAACCAACGCGCGAGCTGCATGGACGCTCCTGACGGTCTCAACCGCGATCGTAGCCGCAAGCCCCGCAGCCACTCTACGGACCGCTGTTGGCGGCGCAAGGGCCCGGGCCGCTAGGGGGGTGGTGAGTAGTTGGTGCCTGACCCCAATGCCGGTGACTTAGGGCTACGCCGCACGGGGCTTCTTCCGGGTCTTGTAGGTGCTGCCGTAGCCCTTGCGCTCCCGTGGGTAGGACCGGTCGCGTCGTGGAGGGAGCACCCGGCG
>JANOFW010000457.1:0-1548 GCA_031413835.1 Planctomycetia bacterium | reverse complement strand
CTCTCCGTCCACGCGGCGCTGGCGGTCGAGAACGCCACGCTGCACGCCTCGGCGCTGGAGCGCGAGCGGCAGGGGCGCGAGATCGCGCTGGCGCAGGACATCCAGCGCAAGATCCAGCCCGAGCGCCTCGTGCGGGAGACGGGCAGCATCGTCGCCGCGGGCATGAACCGGCTGTGCGAGGACGCCAGCGGCGACTACTACGACCTGATCGAGCTCCCCGACGGGCGCCTGGGCTTCTGCGTGGGCGACGTCTCTGGCCACGGCCTGGGCTCGGCGCTCGTGATGGCCCAGGCGCGCGCCTGGTTGCGCGGCTTCACGCGCACCCAGACCGATCCGCTCGCGCTGCTCACGCTGCTCAACGACAACCTGACCCCCGATCTGGAACAGGGCAAGTTCATGACCTTCTTCCTCGGCGTGGTCCACCCTGCCACCGGCGCCGTGGAATGGGGCAACGCCGGCCATCCGGCGGGCATGCTGCTGCGCGGGGCCACGGGCGAGATCGAGGAGCTCACCTCGGGCGGCCCGATGCTGGGCATCTTCCCAGGCGTGTCGTACCGCGCGGGCAAGCCCCAGGTGCTCGCGCCGGGCGACACGTTGCTGTGTTACACCGACGGAGCCACCGAGGCCGCCGCCCCTGGCACCGACCACGCCAAGGAGGAGGACAGCATGTTCGGCGAGGAGCGCCTGGCCGCCGTGCTGCGCGCCACCGCCCCCCAGGGTCCCGAGGCGCTGCTCGACGCCGTGCGCGACGCCGTACTCGGCTTCACGCAGACCCCGCACCTGCGCGACGACCTGACCATGCTGGCTATCCAGCGCCGCTGAACGGCCAGCGCGCTGGGCTGCGGGCGCTCGGGCCACCGCGTCGTCCTCATGTAGGCAGACTCGTGTAGCCAGGCTGTATGTCGTCCTCCGCGGCGGCCCTCGCACCGCATCCAGCGCGCCGGCGGGCGCAGGCGGGTCTCATGGGCGGAAGAAGCGGGGGGCGGGGAGGCGCGGAGACGCGACGGTGACCGGGCGCGGCGAGCATGGGGATGGAGGTGCTCCATGCGAGCCCTGGTGACTCTCGTGTTGAGCGTGCTCGCGACGGGGTGCTGCTGCCGTCGCCCCTGCTGCCCCGCGTCGGTGCCGGCGGCTCCGGCTGCTCCGGCTGCTCCTGCGCCGGTCGCGGCGTCCCCGGCGCACGTTGTCGAGATCTACGCCGTCGCCGACCTCGTGCACGCGGTGGGGGCCCTTGAGGGCCTCGTGGACGTCGGCTCGCCCGAGGAGGCGCCGAGCGAGCGGCTCCTGCAAACGCTGGCCCTGAGCGTTCCGCTACAGACCGTGCTGGCCGATCCGGGCGCGGTCGCCGAGATGCGCTACACGAACGGGGAGCGCTCCCTCGTGGTCAAGGCGACGCCGTCGGAGCAGGCCGGGATCGCGCAACTGCTCGCCGCGTGGCGCGAGAGCTGGAAGGCGCGCTGGCCGGAGGCCTTCCCCGCTCAGTAGAGGAACACGTCCACGAGCGCACCCTCGGCCCAGCCCTCAAGGTCCTTGGGCACGAGCACGTAG
>JANOFW010000456.1:0-28944 GCA_031413835.1 Planctomycetia bacterium | reverse complement strand
CGCCGTCCTTCTGGCCGCCCGTCTCACGGATCAGGCGGCGGCGGGTGAGCACCTCGCCCTAGACCACGGCCGTGATCTCGTCGAGCGCCTCGCCCTCCGTGCTCGGCTTGGGGCGTCCGGCGTTGCCCTGCGGCTCGCGGTAGCCGTAGGGCAGGGGCGAAGGCCGCCCCTCGCCCGCCGGGTTGCTGTCGCAGGCCGCCAGGGGACCGCAGGCCGCGAGCAGGAGAAGACATGCCAGGGGGCCGCGGGGGCGGAGCACCCGGGGAGGATACGGTCGCGGGGGGGGACGCTCCACTCGGGGGTCTGACCCAACTTCGTTGAATTGGTGACACGCCACGCTGCCGCCTTCACGCCTCCTTGCGCCACAGGCCGATCAGGCCCTTGACCGTCGCCTCCGGCCCCTTGGTGCCGGGCAGCGGCACGAAGCCGCGGTCCTCGGCCAGGCGCCGGACGGTCACCCCGGCCGCCAGGAGCCTGTCGATCCCCCGCGCCCCCGGCACCTCCACCAGCACCACGCCCGGCTGCTCGGCGCCGTGGATCGAGCGGAAGCCGGCCTGCCCCGCCAGGATGCGCACCTCCTGCGCCAGGAGCAGGCGCTGCGCCTGGGACGGGGGCGGGCCGAAGCGCTCGAGCAGCTCGGCCACCAGGGCCTCGAAGTCCTGCGGGGTCTCGCTGCCCGAGACGCGCCGCAGCAGCCGGAACTTCTCACGCTCGTCAGCCACCCAGGCATCGGGCACGGCGGCGGGCAGCTCGATGGCCAGGTAGGCCGGCGTGGGCGGCGGCGGCCCCGCGCCCCGCGCGCGGCGCACGGCATCGGCCAGCAGCCGACAGTAGAGGTCGTAGCCCACGGCCGCGATGTGGCCGGACTGCTGCTGGCCCAGGAGGTTGCCGGCGCCGCGGATCTCGAGGTCGCGCATGGCGATGCGGAAGCCGGCGCCGAGCTCGCTGTACTCCTCGATGGCGCGCAGGCGCTCGCGCGCCTCGGCGTTGATCGTGCGGTGGTCGGGCAACAGCAGCAGCGCGTGGGCGTGGCGGTGCTCGCGGCCCACGCGCCCGCGCAGCTGGTGGAGCTCGGCCAGGCCGTAGCGGTCGGCGTCGCGCACGACGATCGTGTTGGCGTTGGGGATGTCGAGCCCCGACTCGATGATCGTGGTGGCCAGCAGCACGTCCACGTCGCCGCGCACGAAGCGCAGCATGCGCGACTCGACCTGCTCCTTGTCCATGCGCCCGTGGATGGCGGCGAGCTTGAGCTCGGGGATGCGCTCGAGCAGCCGCGTGCCCACCACAGGCAGGTCGGCGATGCGGCTCGAGACCAGGAAGGCCTGCCCGCCGCGGGCGAGCTCGCGGCGCAAGGCCTGCTCGACCACCTCGTCGCTCTCGCGCAGCACCTGGGTCTCGATCGGGTGGCGGCCCAGCGGCGGCGTGGTCAGGTTGCTGATGTCCTTGATGCCCAAGAGCGCCATGTGCAGCGTGCGCGGGATGGGCGTGGCCGAGAGGCTGAGCACGTCCACCTCGGCGCGCAGCGACTTCAGGCGCTCCTTGTGCTTGACGCCGAAGCGCTGCTCCTCGTCCACCACGATCACGCCCAGGTTCTTGAAGCGCACGTCCTTGCTCAGCAGGCGATGGGTGCCCACCACGAGATCCACCGTGCCGCTCGCCAGCGCGGCCAGGGTGGAGCGGTTGGCGCGCCCGCCGTGGAGCGAGGAGAGGGCGCGTACGCGCAGCGGGTAGGGCGCGAGGCGCTGGGCGAAGACGCGCACGTGCTGCTCGCAGAGCACCTTGGTGGGCACGAGCACGGCCGCCTGCCGACCCGCGGCCACCACCTTGAACATGGCGCGCAGGGCCACCTCGGTCTTGCCGTAGCCGACGTCGCCGCACAGCAGGCGGTCCATGGGCCGGCCGCTCTCGAGATCGGCCTTGACCGCGCGCACGGCGCTCTCCTGGTCCGGGGTGAGCGCGTGCGGGAACGCGGCCTCGAACTCCTTCTGCCAGGGACCGTCGGGGGGCAGGGGGGCGGCGTGGCGCCGGGCGCGGGAAGCCTGCAGCGCCAGCAGCTCCTCGGCCACCTGCTCTACCGCGGCCTCGACCGACTGCTTGCGGCCCGTCCATTCCGTGCCGCCCAGCTTGGAGAGGCGCGGACGCACGCCGGTGCCGACGTAGCGCTGCACCAGGTCGATGCGCGCCACGGGCACGTAGACGATCGTGCCCTCGGCGAAGTCCAGGCGCAGGAACTCCCCGGGCCCGTCGGGGCCGTCGAGCATCAGCAGCCCGCGGAACAGCCCGATGCCGTGGTGGAGGTGCACCACCGGCAGGTTGGGCTCGAGCTCGAGCACGTCGGCCAGGGGACGCTGGCGCGGCCCGCGCGCCCCGCGGCGCCGCTCGCGCACGGGCAGGTCGGTGAGGTCGTCGTAGGCCACGTGCGCCGTGCCCGTGGGACCGAACACGAACGAGCGGCTGAGCGCGCCCTCGCGCCAGGAGATGGCGGCGCCGGGCGCGTGCTCGCGGAATAGCTCCTTCAAGCGCTCCTCCTCGCCCGGCGCGCGGCGGTAGACGACGATGCGCGGGGCGCGGCGTGCCAGCGCGCGGAAGCCCTCGACGATGCGCTGGGTGCGCTGCGTCTGGGGCTCGAGCGCGGCACGCTCCAGGCTGTCGGGGCGCAGCGCCGCGACGGCGCGGATGGCGTCGGCGCCGCCCACGTCGAGGTCGAGGTCGCCCGCGCCGAGCAACGGCTCGGGCACGGCCTCGAGCACCGGGTGGGCGTGCAGCGCCTCCTGCAGGCGCGCCAGGGCCTGGCGACCCTCGCCGCCCGCCCCCGCGCCCAGCCGTGCGGCCTCGTCGGCCAGCGCCTCGGGCCCGGCCAGCACGATCTGCGCGCCGGGCGGCAGGTGCTCGGAGAGCGGGCTCGCGCCGCCGCTCTCGTGCGGCGTGCGCACGCGCTCGGGCGGCAGCACGAGCAGCTCGACCGCCTCGCGCGCCGCGCCGCTGCGCTGGGTGGTCGGGTCCATCTCGCGCAGCGACTCGATCTCGTCGCCCAGGAAGTCGAGCCGCACCGGGCCGGGACGCCCCAGGGGCCAGACGTCGAGCACGCCGCCGCGCGCCGCGAACTCGCCGGGGGCCTCGACGGCCGCCACGCGCACGTAGCCGCACAGGGCCAGGTGCTCGAGCAGGACCGGCAGGGGACGCGACATGCCGCGCGTGAGCGCGAGCGCGGCGGCGTCGATGACGTGCGGCGCCGGCACCTGCTGGAGCAGCGCCGCCAGCGAGGCCACCGCCACCAGGGGCTCGCGCAGCGTGCCGCTCGGCGTCGGACCGCGCGCGACACGCAGGCGCGCAAGCGCGTGCGTGCGCGCCGAGAGCGTCTCGACGTCCGGCGGCGTGCTGCCGGCCTGACGCGGCCAGGCGGGGAAGGCGAGCCCCGCCCCGGGGAGCAGGGCATCGAGATCGAGCAGCAGGTCGTCGTGGGCGTGGGCGTCGGGCACCACGACCAGCACGCAGCCCCGGCGCAGGGCCGCGGCGGCGGCCACGTAGGCCAGCGCTGCCCCGGCGAGCCCCCCGACGCGGGCAGAGCCCGGGCGGCCGAGGAGCGCCACGAGGGCGGCTTCCGCGGTCCCGAGGGGCAGGAGCTTCTCCGCCGAGGCGCGCACGACGCGAGGGACCGCCGGCGGCTGCGGTGCCCCGGGCCACGCGCGCCCACGGGAGGGCAGAGCATACGGCAGCGCGCGTGCCCTACAGCCCGGAGCCGAACCCATCCTCGGGGGGCGGGGGCGCCCAGGTGGCAGGCGCCTTCTTGCGGGCGGCCACCGAGCCGACGACGTGCTCCGGCGCGCGCGACGGCATGAGCGGCGCGGCCGTGGGCACGTCGAGGCCATCGGCGAACCCGGGGGCCACCCGCGACGGAGCCTGGGGCGCCGGGACGGGCGCGGAGGCGCGCGGCGGGGCCGGAGCCCGCGCCGGCATGCGCGGCGCGGCACGCTCGTCGGCGGGGCGGGCCAGCGGTACGACGGCCTCTGGCGTGGGAACGGCGAACTCCTCGGGATCGACATCCGGTTCGGGGGCGCGCCCCCGCGAGGGCGCCGGCCACGAGCCGTCGAGCTCCGGAGCCGGCCCGTCAAGCTCCGGTGCGGGCCCGTCGAACTCCGGAGCGGGCAGCCCGCTGCCGTAGGGGGCGGCCTCGTCCACGTGCTCGCCCACCTCGCGCGCGCCCGCCAGGCCCTCGTCGTCGGGCCCACCGCGGCGCCGACGGCGCCCCCGGCCGCGCCGCTGAAAAGCCTCGAGCGCGCGCTGCGCGGCCTCCTGCTCGGCCTCCTTCTTCGTGCCGCCCTCGGCGCGCCCCCATTCCTGGCCACGGATCATGGCGACCACGACGAACTGCTTCCTGTGGTCGGCCCGCCCTCTTCCACCGTGCGGTAGGTGGGCGTGAAGCCCATGATGTCCTGCACCGCGTGCTGCAGCAAGCTCTTGAAGTTCTTCGCGCCGCGGTCGCTGAGCGTGGCGTCGAGCTCCTCGCCCAGGTGCCGCAGCACGAACTCGCGTGCCGGGAAGAAGCCGGCGTCGAGGTAGATGGCCCCGATCACGGCCTCGACCAGGTTGGCCGTGACGCTCACGGGCAGCTCCTCGCGACGGCTCACCCCGCGGGCGAAGTCGGCGAAGCGCGCCAATCCCAGCCTCTGGGAGGCGAGGTAGAGCGCGCCACGCGAGACGATGGCGCTCTTCAGGCGGGTCAGCTCGCCCTCCGCCTGATCAGGAAGCAGGCGGTAGAGCTCTTCGGTGACGACCAGTCCCAGGACCGAGTCGCCCAGGAACTCGAGCCGCTCGTTGCATTCACGATCCGGGGAGCGCAGCGACGAATGCGTCAGCGCAACCTCGAGCAGCTTCGAGTTCGCGAAGTGATAGCCGATGACCCGCTGGCACTCGGCCAGCTCAAGCAACATGGAGGCGTCTCAGGGGTGCGACGTCCCGCCGGCACTGGCGCTGGCGGGAGGGCAGCAGACGCGGGCGGGGGCCGCTGCCCACCTGCCCCCGTTCGCGGCGGAGGCCTGGGAGGTGGACGTCACGGCCATGGCCCTCATCGGCTACAGCCGCGCCGAGGCTAGCACCGAGATGGCAGGGCAGAAGGACCATTCGTCGGCCGCGTCCTCGCCGGCTAGTGGCGGAAGTGGCGGCGCCCCGTGAACCACATCGCCGCGCCGCGCGCGTCGCACAGCGCCACGGCCGCCTCGTCGTTGCGGCTGCCCCCGGGCTGCGCCACGGCCGTGACCCCCGCGGCGAGGGCCGCCTCGATGCCGTCGTTGAAGGGGTAGAAGGCGTCGCTCGCCACCACGCAGCCCTCGAGCGAGCCGCCCGACTCCCCTGCCCAGCGCCGCGCGCGCAGGACGGCGAGCTCGGTGGCTTCCACGCGGCTCATCTGGCCCGCCCCCACGCCCACTGCCGTCAGGTCCTTGGCCAGCACGATGGCGTTCGAGCGCACGTGCTTGACCACCGCGCAGGCGAAGGCCAGATCCCGGGCCTCGCGCTCGCTGGGGGCCCGCCGGGTGACCGTGCGCGGGCCGCCGGCTTCGAACAGGCCTCCATCGCGCTGCTGCACCAGGTAGCCGCCGTCGATGCCGCGCACGTCCAGGCCCGCGGGAGGGGCGAAGGCCCGGCCGGCGTCGAGCAGGCGCAGGCTCCGTCCCCACTTGGGGGCGCTGGGACCGAGAAACACCGCCTCGGCGCCCTCCTCCAGGCCCGGCGCCACCAGCACCTCGAAGAAGCGCTCCGGGATGGCCATGGCTCGCGCCAGCTCGACCGTCAGCGGGCGGTTCAAGGCCAGCACCCCGCCGAAGGCGCTGCGCGGGTCGCAGGCCACGGCCGCCTCGTAGGCCGCCCCGAGCGTGGGCCTCATGGCCGTGCCGCAAGGGTTGGCGTGCTTGATCACCACGCAGGCCGGCTCGGCCAGCTCACGCACCAGGGCCCAGGCGGCCTCGGCGTCGCCGTAGTTGTTGAACGAGAGCTCCTTGCCCCCCAGCACGCGCGCGCGCACCAGGCTGCCCGCGGGCGCGGCCGGATCGACGTAGAGCGCCCCCTCCTGGTGCGGGTTCTCGCCGTAGCGCAGGGTCAGGGTCTTCCTGGCCGTGCCCAACACGGGAGGCAGCGCCTCCCCGGCCTGCTGCGCCAGCCAAGTGGAGATGGCCGCGTCGTAGGCCGAGGTGCGCGCGTAGGCGGCCAGCGCCAGCCGCTCGCAGAGCGCGCGCGAGAGCCGGCCGGCGTGCGCCGCGAGGTCGGCCAGCACCTCGGCGTACTGCGCCGGCTCGGTCACCACGCCCACGCTGCGGTGGTTCTTGGCCGCGCTGCGGATCATGGCCGGCCCGCCGATGTCGATCTGCTCGATGGCCTCCGCGCGCGTCACGCCCGCGCGGGCCACGGTGGCCTCGAAGGGGTAGAGGCTCACCACCAGCAGGTCGATGGGCTCGATCTGGTGCTGGCGCAGGGCTTCCAGGTGCGTGGGCGCGTCGCGCAGCGCCAGCAGCGCGCCGTGCACCTTGGGGTGCAGGGTCTTGACGCGCCCGTCCATCATCTCGGGGAAGCCCGTGACCTGGCTCACGTCCGTGACCGCCAGGCCCGCCTCGCGCAACGCCTTGGCCGTGCCCCCGGTGGAGAGCAGCGTCACGCCGCGCTTGACGAGCGCCTGGGCGAAGGCCGTGAGGCCCGTCTTGTCGTGGACCGAGAGCAGCGCGCGCCTGAGCGGGGGCGGCGCGACGCCCGCGGCGGGGAGCGAGGCGGAGGACGCGCTGGAGGCAGACATGGCCTAGAGGATCGGGGGAGGCACCGACGTTCGAGGGGGCGCTGGAGGCCGGGGCGTCCGAAACGTGCCCGGTGCCAACCCGCACGCCCCTCCCGTCGTTCTACGATCACGCTGGCCGGCCGCTGCCGGCGGGAGGTTGCCATGACGCCCTCGGTGCTGCTCGGGGCCACGCTGGTGGCCGCGTCCGTGGTGAGCGCAGCGCTGGCGCTGCAGGAGAGCACCGGCGCGCCCGCCCCGCGAGCGCCCGCACGCGCCACCGAGGTGGCGCAGGTCCTCGACCGCCGTGAGGCCGACTTCTTCGAGGACGAACCGGGCGGGCGCGCGGTGGCGGCGCTGGAGGCGCGCCTGGAGCGCGAGGGGCCGCGCACCTGGCTCAGGCTCAGGGCCTCGCCGGTGGGGCCGCGCGTGACGCCGCCGGCCGGCGCGCTGGGGATCGGCGGCTCCAACCGCCTCAGCGCCCAGGAGATCGCCGCCATCGTCGCCGGCAAGCGCATGGAGATCCTGGCGCAGGGTCCCGCAGGCCGCGCGCGCGGCAGCGTACGCCTGGGCGAGCGCTGCGAGGTGCGCGAGCGGCGCCTGCATGCCGACGGCCGCGTGACCCACGAGGAGCCCGCCGACGACCCGCCGGCACGCGAGGCCTGCTTTGAGGTCGCCCTCGAAGGACCGGGCCTCCACGCCGTCGAGGTGCTGGTGGACGGCGAGGTGCGCGTGCGCGCGCGCTGTCGCGTGGCCCCCGAGGGAGGCCGGATCCTCCTGCTCGAGGGCCTGGGCGCGCACGACGGAGAGCGGCCGTGAGGCGCCTCCACTGCCTCGCGCTGGGCTTCGCCCTGACCCTCGGTGGCGCGCTTTCGCTGCGCGCCGACGAGCCGGCCGCGCCGCCGGCGCTGGTCGATCCGGTGGACGGCGCCAGGTGGAGAGCGCGCGACGCCGAAGGACGGTGGGCGCTCTACCTGGCCAAGATCGCCCCCCAGCCGGGCCCCTTGACCACGCCCTGGATCGAGTTCCTCGAACGCCAGGGCGACTGGCAGCAGCTCGAGTGGGTGGCCATGGCCACGAACAGCAGCCAGGCCACCGGCGTGTTGGCCAAGCTCAAGAGCCCCGTGTGGGTGCGCTGCTGCGTCTGGTGCCTGCGCGCCAAGGACAGCCACGCGTTCACCTCGGCCAAGCAGCAGCTGTTGGCTCGTCCCGACATCGTGCGCGGCTGGTTCGCGCTCCATCCCGAGGCAGCCACGGGTGCCGCCCAGGAACTGCTCCACGAGCTCAACGCGTTGGGCTCGGGCCGCGACATGCGCGTCGCCAAGCTGCTCGCACCCCCCCACGACCCGCAGGTGCTGCTGGCGGCCCTGGTGCCCCCGCCGAAGCTCGTCGAATTCGGCGCACGCACGCGCGCCGAGCCGGGCGTCACCTACGTGCACCAGGTGGAACGCGCGCTCGCGATCCTCGAACACAGCGATCTGCGGGGCGAGCCCTGGGCGGGTCGGCTCGCCGCCCTGCTCCAGCACGGCTCGCCGGCTGTGCGCCGCGCGGCGGCGCTGACCGCGGCCGGACGCCCCTGGCGCGAGCTGCCCGTGAGCCGGCTCCTCGCGCGGGTGGACGCAGCCGACGAACGGCCCGATGTGCGCAGCGCGGCCGTGCTGGCGCTGTCGAGACACCAGCCCACAAGTGCCTACCTGCGCGTGCTGGGCGTGGCCCTCGACCCGACGCACCCCTCGTTCACCGCCGCCGTCAGCCGCCTGGCCGACAGCGACAGCGGCTTCCTGCTCGAGGCCTGGGCCACCCTGGACGCCGCTCCCGCCGGGCCTGAGGGCGTGGCGTTCCTACGCACCGCACGCGAGCGGCTCGCGGCCCGGCTCGTGGGACGTCCCGAGGAGGATCACGCCGCCTGGGTCCAGGCCAGGCTGGCGCTCGCCGCCGAGGCATGCCTGAGCGGCGCGGCGATCGCGGCGACCCTGATCCCGTGGACGATGCACGCGCTGGCCGCCCAGCGGACGCTGCCCCTGGTGCGCCAGGCACTCAAGGCCGCCGCGGAGAGCTTCGCCGGCGGAGACTGGACCACGGACGCCGCCCACGCCGCAGCGCTCACCGAAAGCGGCCGCGCCTTCGCCCGGGACGTGCTGCGGGGCGAGGCCCCCGCCGCGAAGTAACGCGCTACGTCGCCTTCGGGGGCGTCTCGTCGGGCTTCTGCGGCTTGGCCCCGCCCATCTGCGAGCGCAGGTAGGCCTCCATGAACTCGGTCAGGTCGCCGGCGATCACGCCCTCGACGTCGCTGGTCTCGTGCTCGGTGCGGTGGTCCTTGACCATCTGGTAGGGCTGCATCACGTAGGAGCGGATCTGGCTGCCCCAGGCGACCTCGCCCTTCTCGTCGTAGCGCGTGGCGGCGCTGGCTTCGCGTTTCACCTCTTCGAAGCGCAGCAGCTTGGCCATCAGCATCTGCATGGCCATCTTCTTGTTGCGGTGCTGGCTGCGCTCGTTCTGGCAGGCGGCCGTGATGCCCGTGGGCAGGTGGCGGATGCGCACGGCAGACTCGGTCTTGTTGACGTGCTGGCCCCCCGCGCCCCCCGCACGGAAGGTCTCGACCTCGATGTCGTCGTCCTTGATGTCGATCACGATGCTGTCGTCCACCAGCCGCGTGACGTCCACCGCCGCGAAGGTCGACTGGCGGCGCTTCTGGGCGTCGAAGGGGCTGATGCGCACGAGCCGGTGCACGCCCGACTCGCTCTTCAGGTAGCCGAAGGCGTAGGGCCCGCGGATCTCGAGCATCGCGCCGCGCACGCCGGCCTCGTCGTTGGGCGTGCGGTCGATCTCCTTGACGCTGAAGCCCTGGCGCTCGGCCCAGCGCGCGTACATGCGCTCGAGCATCTCGGCCCAGTCGCACGACTCGGTGCCGCCCGCGCCCGCCGAGAGCTGCACGAAGGCTCCGCCGGCGTCCAGCGGCCCGCTCAGCATGGCCTTGAGCTCCAGCTCCTTGAGCTCGCGCGCCAGCTTGGCCAGCGCCTGCTCGGTCTCGAGCAGCGTGGCGTCGTCCTGCGCCTCGGCGCCCAGCTCGAGCAGCACCCCGGCGTCCTCGAGGTCCTTCTCAAAGCGCGACCAGGGCGCGACCACGCCGCGCAAGGTCTTCAGCTGCTCGACGACGGCCTGCGCGCGCTCCTGGACCTCCCAGAAGCCCGGCTCCGCCATCTTGGCCTCGAAGGCCTGGATCTGCCCGCGCTTGGCGCCCAGGTCAAAGCCGCCCCCGGACCTTCTCGAAGCCCTCACGCGAGGCCGAGAGCAGCGCGCGGAGCTCGGAAGCCGAGGGGGTCATGCCTGAAGGGTATGCGCCACGCCGCCCCACGCCAGCACTACCGCAGGCGTCCGGCCCTGGCCGAAGGCCGGGCTCCCCTATGGAACGGACGGGTGCGGGGCCGCAGGCTCCGAAACGCGACGCCGCCCGGCCCCCGCCCCGTCCGTTCAGTCGAAGGCGTCGGTGAAGGTGCCGCCGGTGGCGGCGGCGATGCGCTTCAAGACCGCGTAGGCGGCTTCGCCGGCGCCGATGGTGTGGACGGGGATGCCGGGCCGGGCGAGCTCGGCGATCTCGCGCACCAGCTCGTCGGGCTGGCGGTAGCGACCGCGGTTGGGCTCGCCGTCGCTGAGCAGGAAGAGCGCGTCGAGCGGCTCGGGCGGGTCCTGCCTCTTGCGGCCGCGACCCGCGTAGCTGAGGCCCAGCTCGACCGCGTCGTAGATGTTCGTGTAGGAGGTGGGCTCGAGGGCCAGGAACCAGTCGATCGCGCGCACCTTCTGCACGGGATGGGCGCGCACCAGGCGCCCGGCCCAGGCGAGCACGTTCTCGTTGAACCCGATCACGTCGAAGCGGTAGGAGCTGGGCAGCTCCTTCAGGGTCTTGGCCAGCTCCTTCCTCGAGCGATCGAGCGGGAAGCCGTACATGCTCTGGCTCACGTCGCAGCAGAAGACCACCCGCGTGAGCGCGCTCTTCTTGGGGATCGGCACGCCGTAGTAGCGCGGGACGAAGCGGCCCTCGGGCCGGGCGTAGCGCTGGTCGGGGTCCAAGGGCTCGGGGGGCGCGGGGGGCACGGGCTTGCCGGCCTTGGCCCGTTCGTCGCGCCACCACGCTTCCCAGGGCGCCTGCTCAGGGGGGAGAGCCTGCTTCGTCAGGCGCACCAGCCCTTCCCAGGCGTGCACACGCGGACAGGCTTCTTCGCTGCCCAGCAGCTCGATCAGGCGTGAGATGGAGGCCGGTCCGCCCAGGCGCCCCAGGCCCAACGCGCGGCCAGACTCCTCGACCCAGTCGGCCCCGGGCCGCTCGAGGCCCAGGCGCAGCTCGGCGGCTCCCCCTGCGAGCGCCCCCAGGGCCTCGAGGGCCAGGGCGCGCTGCGTGCTCCGCAGCGTCTTGTCGTTCGAGGCCTCGAGCATCCGTAGCGCCAGCCGCTCGCTCGGTCCGCGACCGACGAGCCCGTCGATGGCGGCGGCGAGCACGCGATCGTCCTGCGCGTCGTCGAGAGCCAGCGCGATCCACTGCCGCTCGACGTCGGGGTGCGCGATCGCCGCCAGGGACCGCGCCACGTCGGCACGCTCGTCGGGACCGCGCAGGCGCAGGATCTCCTTCAAGGCCGGCAGCGCGCGGGCCGGCAGCAGGGCTCCTCGCGCGCCACGCCCGGCAGCTCGGCCACGGCCGCGCGCCGCCGCGAGGGGTCGCTGGAGGCGAGGCCCGCCAGCACCCGCTCCGAGCGCGCGGGAGGCTCGGCGGGCGCCGGCCGCCCCGGGCCCACCAGGAGCAGCGCCGGCAGGAGCAGTGCTGGCAGGGGCAGGGACAGCGCCCTGCCGCCGCAGCAGGCACGGCGCGGCCGGAGAGGGGTCAGCGGGAGATTCGGGCCCACATGCTTCCAACGCCGGGGAAGGCGCCTTGTATGGCCCCGTGCGCTCCGTATCGTAGCCGCCCATGAGCCAGGCCTCCCCGACCCCGGTCCCTGGCCCGGGCCCCGCACCGGGGCCGCCCCCCCCCACGCCGCCGCGCCGCACGCGGGTGGCGATCCTGCTCACCTTCCTCGGCACGTTTCTGCTGCTGGTGATCGTCTTCCGGGCGGTGCTCTTCCCGTTCCTGATGGCGATGTTCATCGCCTACCTGATCGAGCCCGTGGTGGCGGCCTTCACCCGCACGCCCGTGTTCGGCGTGCGCTGGACGCGCGGGCCCACCATCGTGTTCATGTACGTGCTGGTCCTGGGCGCGATCGTGCTCACCTCCTCCTGCGCCGTGACCGGCGTTGCGCGCACGGTGCGCGAGGTGAGCGCCGACGTCGGCAAGGCCCTGGCGGAGAGCAGCCCGGCGGCTCTCTTCGTGGCCCGCGGCACCACCCTGCCGCAGGACCTGCGCATCCCAGCCGGCACGCGCGTGGTGCTGCTGCCGCAAGGCACGCCCAAGGACGTGGCTCTCGACCCCGGCGCCACGGCGCCCACCACGGGGCCCGACACGCCGCCCGCGCCGGCAGGCGAGCCGCCGGATCCGGCACCCGCACCCCCCGCGCCTCCCGCCCCCCCGGCCCCCCCCGCCGTCTTCGAGACGCTCCACGAGGCGCACCTCACGCCCGACGAGAAGGGCGTGCGAGTGCTGCTCAAGGCCCTGCCCGACCCCGTGCCGCCCGGGCGCGAGCCGGGCGACGTGCTCAACGCCGAAGGGCTCACGCTGGTGGAGGGTTCGGGGCTGCCGACGGGCCTGGTGGTCAGGGCCGAGAACGCGCAGCGGGCCAAGGGGCTCGAGCTGTGGTTCGAAGGCACGCTCATCGGGCCGATCCAGCGCAACCTGGCCAGGGCCGGCTTCGAGACCGATCCGCGCGAGGTGCGTGAGTTCATCCGCTTGAAGCAGGAGGCCTTCGGCTCCGATCTGGGCGCCTGGTTCACGGGCCAGGGCGCCGCCTTCGCGGTGGGCGTGGCCAAGTCGCTCTACATGTTCCTGCTGATCCTGATGCTCACGGCCTTCATCGTGATGGACCGCAAGCGCATCTCGGCCTTCTTCGCCAGCCTGCCCCCGGACCACTTGAAGCCCGAGTACGGCACGCTGATGCGCTACGTCGATCGAGGGCTGGCCGGCGTGATCCGCGGCCAGCTGGTGATCTGCGCGGTCAACGGCCTGCTGACCTACGTGGGCCTGCTGCTGCTGGGCGTGCAGGGCGCGGCGCTGCTCTCGCTGGTGGCCGGCGTCCTGAGCCTGATCCCGATCTTCGGCACCATCGTGTCGTCGATCCCGATCGTGCTCGTGGCCGCCACCCAGGACCTGGGGACCGGCGCGCTGGCCCTGGGCAGGATCATGATCATCCACCTGCTCGAGGCCAACCTCCTGAACCCGCTCATCATGGGCTCCCAGGCCAACATGCACCCGGTGATCATCGTCTTCGCGCTGCTGGCCGGCGAGCACTCCTTCGGCGTCTGGGGCGCGTTGCTGGCCGTGCCGACGATGAGCATCCTGCAGTCGTGCTTCCTCTTCTACCGGCACGAGATCGAGGGCCTGCCGCGCGGCGAGGACCAGCACCACGGCGCCTGGCTGAGGAAGGCCGTGGGGAGGCTCTTCGGGCGCGGTGGCGCTGAGCCGACCCCCTAGCCGGCGGCACCCCGTCCACGCCGGGGGTAGACTCGCCCCCATGCTCGACACCTCCACGCTCTCGCTCGTCTCCCTCGCTGCCTTCGCCGACGTCTTCAAGACCGTCATCGGGGTGCTGCTCGCGTTGGCCGGCCTGGGCCTGACCGTGATGGGCGGCATCGCGCTGGCCGACAGGTCGGTCAAGTCCGGCGGCGGTGCCTTGCTCATCGGTCTGGCCATGCTCGTCGGCGGCCTGTGGCTGGTGGGCGCGCTGCCCGTCTAGGGGAGCCGCGCCAGGCCCCAAGCCGGGCGCCCGGCAGGGGGGCTTGACACCGAGGCCCCGTACGACCTAGCCTCCCCCCGGTGGTGGGACTCAGGGCCTGCGCTGCAGGCCCTGTCCGATGCAAGGGAGGTGGCGGATGGTCAAGCATGTCGCGCGCGCGGCCTTTGGGCTCGTCGCGCTGTCCGTGGTCGTCGGTCTCGCCGGCGGCTGCGCGGGCTACAAGATCGAGGAGGGCGGCACCGGCTGCGGCTACGACGTCTACGCGCCGGAGCCGTACCTGCAAGGCACGCCGAAGGTGGTGGACACCGCGGATGGCAAGAAGATCCCGGTCTACGAGTTCACGCTGATCTGGCTGCCCAACTACAAGAAGCGCTACCGCGTCCACTCGTGGGCCGGCCTGGGCAAGATGGAATTCACGGCCACGTTCGAGAACGGATGGAAGCTGACCACCTACAAGGAGACGTCCGACAACACGAACATCATGACGGCCTTGACTACCTTGATCGCGCCGCTGATGCCCAAGAGCCTTTGGGATGAGAGCAAGGACAACGTGGGGGTGACTACCGTTCCGAGCGTGGTGAAATTGGAGCCGTTGATCTACCGCATCGACTTCGATGAGGACGGCCGGCCCTCCTGCCTCACACAGTTGGAGACCAGGTGTCTGGACTGCCCTCCTACGGCGGGGGCCGTCAAGATCTACGATCGCAGCGGGTGCCGCTGACGCCATGCAACGAGCCGGCGTAAGGACGCCCTGGCTCCACGCCTCCCTCCCCACGACCGTGCTCGTGGTGCTGGTCATGGTCAGTGGATGCGCCCCTCGGCGCGCCCCGTCGGGGTGGTCGTTTGGCCCTGGTAGCGAAGTGTCGTCACAGCCACCTTCAGGGCCGCGCACCACGCCGAGCACGCACTCGATCGAGACGGAGGAGGCCGCCGCCCGCCACCCGGGGTCGGAGGAGGAGGGCGTCAGGCCGGCGAGCGACGGACGCCACGTCCCGCTGGTGCCTGCCGTCGAGCCGCGGCCCGACCGCCTGCCTCGCGCCGCCACCAAACAGGAAGTCAGCCAGCTCGAGTTCCAGACGAAACGCATCTACGGCTCGGATGACCGCCGCGACATCTGGCCCGGGATGACCAAGGACCTGGAGCCCCGCGCGCCTGATTCGCGGGCTCGCGTCGGCACGCCGGAGGAGTGGGCGAAGCAGGTGGTGGAAACGAGCCGCGCGGTGGCCCTGATGGTGCTTGCGACGGAGCTCACGCCGAGGCCGGACGGCTCGATCGAGCTGGCCAGCATCACGTACGCCGCCCATGTGCGCAAGGCGCACAGCGACGCGCCCCTGTGCAACGGACCCGCCTCTCGCTTCCGGGCTCAGCCGACGGCCGGGATCTGCACGGCGTGGCTGGCAGCGCCCACGCTCGTGGTGACCGCCAGGCATTGCGTCGCGGGTCGCGCTGCGGAAGATCTCGCATTCGTGTTCGACTGGCGGCAGCGCGCTGACAACATCTTCCCCGGCACACCGGCGCGGCTCGACGGCACGCAGGTCTACCGGGGCCGAGCCTTCCGTGCCCGCGGCACAGGCGCCGAGGACGGCGACTTCGCGGTGATCGAGCTGGACCGGCCGGTTCCGGTCGCGGAGCATATCGCGCCTCTCGTGCTGCGTCGGTCGGGACGCCCGCAGATCGGCGAGCGGCTCTACCTCCTTGGCTGTCCGCGCGGACTGCCCGTGAAGTTCGCCGACGGGGCCCAGGTGAAGGCCGTTCACCGTGAGATGCCGTTGCTGCGCGCCGACCTCGACGCATTCCACGGAAACAGCGGATCGCCTGTGCTCTCGAGCCTCGACCACCGCGTGGTCGGCATCCTGGTACGAGGCGAGAGCGATTTCCTCGTGACCGGAGACCCGCCTTGCGTGGTCGAGGTCAGGACCAACTTCACCCGCGGCGGGGAGACCGTCCTTGGCAGCATGGCCTTCGCGCGCCACATCCCGCTGACGGAGACCGAGGCCCGCTGACACCGCGACGCGCGGCCGGCCACCTTCCAGCGCTGCTCGCGCTCAGAGCGTCAAGAGCCGCACCACGCTGGTGGCGCCGGCCGCGTCCCCCGGCGCCCCCAGGAGCACGACCACGCGCGAGCCGGGCGGGACCTCGTCGCTGCCCATCAAGGCCTCGCGCACCTGCTCGACGAGCAGATCGGAATCGAGGCGCGCCGCGCCGCGCAGCTCGCCGAGCACACGCGCGCGCACGCCCCAGGCGAGCGCCAGCCGGCGGCAGACGGACTCGTCGGGCGTGAAGGCGAAGATCGGGGCCGTGGGGCGCTCGCTCGACAGGCGCAGCGCGGAGGCGCCCGTGCGCGTGTAGACGGCGATGGCCTTGGCGTCGGCCTCGCGCGCCAGGGAGACGCCCGCGCGCACGACGGCCTGGTCGGGGCGGCCGGCGTGGGGCTGGGGGGCGAGCAGGCTTGCGTGGCCGAAGACGGGCGCGTCGGGATCGTGCTCGGCATCGAGCAGCACGGCGGCCATGGTCTCGACCACCAGCGCGGGGTGGCGCCCCACCGCGGTCTCGGCCGAGAGCATCACGGCGTCGGCGGAGCCGAAGACCGCGCCGGCCACGTCGCTGGCCTCGGCCCGCGTGGGGCGCGTGGCCTGGGTCATCGACTCGAGCATCTCGGTGGCCACGATCGCCGGGCGCCCGTGGCGCCTCGCGGCGGCCAGGATGCGGCGCTGGAGCCCGGGAATGCGCTCGGGCCCGGCGTCCAGGCCCAGGTCGCCGCGCGCCACGATCACCCCGTCGCTGCGGGCCAGGATGGCCTCGAGATGCTCCATCGCGGCCAAGCGCTCGATCTTGGCGATCACAGGCATGCGCTTGGCGCCCAGCGAGGCCAGCTGCTCGCGCAGGCGCTGGACGTCGTCCTGGGTGCGCACGAAGGAGAGGCAGAGGAGATCGGCCCCCGCCTTCACGGCCGCCTCGGCCAGCACGCGATCCTCGGGCGTGGGCACGGGGGCGTTCAAGGCCACGCCCGGCACGTGCACGCCTTTGCCCTTGCCCACCACGCCGGGGCCCAGCACGCGCGTCTCGAGCCCCCCGGGCTTCTTCGCCAGCACCTCCAGGCGCGCACCGCCGTCGCCCAGCACCACCACCGCGCCGATGGGCACGTCGTTCAGGATGCCGGGGGGCTCGACGGGGATGCGGTCGGGACCGCCGTCGCCCCCGGCGACCAGCTGCACACGCGCCCCGAGCGCGAGCATGACCTCGCCGCGCGGGAAGGGTCCCGTGCGCACCTTGGTGCCCGGCAGGTCCACCATCAGCGCGGGATGGCGTCCCGCGGCGCGCCCGGCCGCGCGCACGCGCTCGACCCAGCCGGCGAGCTCGTGGGGCGCGGCATGCGCGCCGTTGACGCGGAAGACCTCCGCGCCTGCGGCCACCATCTTCGTCAGCACGGCCTCGTCCTGGCAGGAGGGGCCGACCGTGGCCACGATCGTCGTTCTCGGAAAGGGCATGGGGGTCGGATACAGGAAGGACCGGTTTCCTTCCAGCCCTTTCCATGCCAGACGGAGCGGAACGGAGGTCAGGACAGTTCGGGGGGCGCGGGGGGCGCGCGAGCACGGTGGATCCGGCCCTGCGGGCGGCCGCCGTGGCCGAACGGGCGCGCTGTAAGTCCAAGCGCGGCAGCGGCGCTGGGCCGTGGTTCCATGCTGCGTTCCATTCACGTTCCAGGGATCGCCCCGCGCCCATGCCCCCCGCCGTCAGCACTCTCGCCGTACGGAATGTCGCCGTCATCGCCCACGTGGACCACGGCAAGACCACGCTCGTAGACCGCCTGCTGGTCACGGCGGGCGCCGTCTCGGCCCTGCCCGCGGGCGCGCCGCTGATGATGGACAAGAACGACCTCGAGCGCGAGCGCGGGATCACGATCTTCTCGAAGAACTGCGCCATCGAGTACCGCGGCACGCGCATCAACCTGATCGACACCCCCGGCCACGCCGACTTCTCGGGCCAGGTCGAGCGCGTGCTGCGCATGGCCGACGGCGTGCTGCTGCTGGTGGACGCCTTCGAGGGCCCGCTGCCCCAGACGCGCTTCGTGCTGCGCAAGGCGCTGCTCAACAAGCTCGCGCCGCTGGTGGTGATCAACAAGATCGACCGCAAGGGAGCCCGCCCCCAGGAGGTCCTCGACCTCGTCTACGGGCTGTTCATCGAGCTCGGCGCCCACGACCACGACCTCGAGTTCCCGGTCTTCTACTGCTCGGGCCGCGACGGCACCTCGGGCTTGAAGCTCGACGCCATCCAGCCCAACCTGCTGCCGTTGCTCGACGGCATCCTGCAGCACGTGCCCGCGCCCAAGGGCGACCCCGACGGCCTGCTGATGCTGCCGATCTGCGATGTGGACAACGACACCTTCCAGGGCAAGATCGCCATTGGACGCCTCGAGGGCGGGCGCATCGTCTCCGGCCAGAAGCTGCTCGTCCTGGGACCCAACGGCGAGCGCAAGGCCACGGGCCCGGCGCGGCTCTTCGTCTTCTCGGGCATGGGCCGCAAGCCCATCGACGCCGTCGAGGCCGGCGACGTGGTGGCCGTCTCCGGCATGGACGAGATGGACATCGGCGACACGCTGACCGACCCCGAGACACCCTGCGAGCCGCGCGGCCTGACGGTGGAGTCGCCCACGCTGGCCATGGAGTTCCGGGTCAACGACTCGCCCAAGGCCGGCACGGAAGGGCAGTTCGTCACCTCGCGCCACGTGAAAGACCGCCTCGCACGCGCCGGCAAGAGCGACATCGCGCTCCAGGTGCTGCCGCAGGCCGAGGCCGACTCGGTCGAGGTGCGCGGCCGCGGCATCCTGCACCTGGGCATCCTGATCGAGACCATGCGTCGCGAGGGCTACGAGTTCGCCGTGGGCCGTCCGCGCGTGATCATGCAGGACACCGACCGCGGTCTCGAGGAGCCCATCGAGGGCGTGCACGTCGAGGTGCCGCCCGACCTCGCCGGCAAGGTGATCGACCTGCTCGGCCAGCGCCGCGGCGAGATGGTGCAGATGACCACGCACGGCGACCTGGCGAGCCTGGAGTTCGAGGCCCCCTCGCGCGCGCTCATCGGCCTGCGCACCAAGCTGCTCAGCGCCACGCGCGGCGAGGCGATCCTGAGCCACGTCTTCAAGCGCTACGACCTGCACCGCGGCGAGATCCCCACGCGCAAGACCGGCAGCCAGGTCTCGAGCGAGACGGGCCGCGTGACGGCCTACGCGCTCAACGCGCTCGCCGACCGGGGCACCTTCTTCGTGGACGCCGCCGAAGAGGTCTACGAGGGCCAGGTCACCGGCGAGCACCGCCGCGACGAGGACGTGCTGGTCAACCCCTGCCGCAAGAAGGCGCTCTCGAACATGCGCGCCTCGGGCACCGACGAGAAGGCCGACTACCCCCCGCCGATCCGCAAGAGCATCGAGGACTGCCTCGAGTTCCTGGTGGACGACGAGCTGCTCGAGGTCACGCCCAAGAGCCTGCGCATGCGCAAGCGTCTGCTCAAGGAGTCCGACCGTCGCAAGCAGGCGCGCTCCGACCGCAACCGCACGCAGGGCTGAGCCCCGCCAGCGGACCGCGCGTCACCCGTTCCACCAGGTCCGGTCCACGATGTGCTGGTCGAGGTGCTCGACGGCGGCCTGGACGCTGTCGGTCAACAGCCAGAGGTCGAGGTCCTTCTCGTCAATCGAGCCGTCGGCCAGCATCCGCGTGCGCATCCAGTCCACCAGCCCCTGGTAGTAGTCCACGCCGAAGATCACCAGCGGGATGCGGCGCATCTTGCCCGTCTGCACCAGCGTGAGCACCTCGAAGAGCTCGTCCATGGTGCCGAAGCCGCCGGGCGCGATCACCAGGCCCGCCGAGAACTTCACGAAGACCATCTTGCGCACGAAGAAGTAGTTGAACTCGAGCCCGATGTCGACGAAGGCGTTGAGGCGCTGCTCGTGCGGCAGCCGGATGCCCAGGCCCACGCTCTTGCCCTTGCCCCGCTTGGCGCCCTTGTTGGCCGCCTCCATGATCCCCGGCCCGCCGCCGGTGAGGATCGAGTAGCCCTTGCCGGCCAGGGCGCGCGCGATCTCCACCGTGGCGCCGTACCAGCGCGAGGTCTTGGGCGTGCGCGCGCTGCCGAAGATCGTCACGGCCGGACGGATGCCGCGCAGCTCGTCCACGGCCTCGACGAACTCCGAGATGATGCGGAAGATGCGCCACATCTCCTTGGCGTCGGCCCCGGTGTCGAGCATCGGGTCCTGACCCCGGCGCGCGAGGCGCTCCCGACCGCGGCCGGTGCGCACCACGGAGCCCTCGCTCTCGATCGGCTCCGTCGCGCCCCGCCCGGGCGGCGCCGCCTCCGCCAGCCCCTCGTCGAAGGCCGCAGGCCCGGGGGCCCCGGCGGGAGCGCTGGGAGCGGCAGGCGGCGCACGCCGCGCCGCCTGCGCGGCCCGGCCCTGGGCGGCGCGCAGACCACGACCGCGTCGCTTCTCGACCATGGGAGCTCCCTGTGCGCGGCGTATCGTGCGCGCCGCGATGCTACCCAGGGGTAGCGAGCAGCGAGGCGCGCGACGGGCGCAGGGCCGAGCGCCCCCCCCTCCGCGCGGCCCAAGTGCCTCTCGAGAAACGACTTGAGCGCGGGCGCAGGGAGGGGGGGAAGTGTGCTGTCAGGGGAGCGCTCCGGCACCCCTCGTGCTATAGGAAAGGTCAACCTCCGCTCGGGGGGGCCCACAGGCGCCAGAGTCCCTGGCGCAGGATCATTGGGGCCACCCGACAACCGCGGAAGGCGCGAAGGATCCCCCCAATGAAGCGACTGCTCTTGAGCGTGGCCCTGGTGGCCTCCGGTTTCCTGGCCCTGGCAAGCGACCTGTGGGCCCACGGCGGCCAGTTCCGCGGCCCCGGCGGCTCGGTGCCGCCCTCCCTGCGCGAGCCCACCGACCCCACGCCCCCGCCGCCCCCGCCCCCCTCGGGTGGCCCGCCCACGACGCCGCCGCCCACGACCACCCCGGGCAGCGGCCCCCCGCCCCCCGCCAACAACCCGCCTCCCGTGACCCCGCCCCCCACCACGCCCGAGCTGGGCACGCCCACCGGCGGCAAGAAGAGCCCGCTCTCCTTCGAGAGCTGGATCTTCTGGTACGAGAACAACAAGGAAGACCTCGAGCGGCTCAAGGACGCCATCTACACCCGCATCACGTCCGAGAACCCGCTCGGTCAGCTGGGCGGCAGCCGCGAGGCGGGCGGACAGGCCAGCGGCGCCACGCAGGCCACGGCCACCAAGGTCGACACGCACATCATCCCGGCCCTCAAGTGGGCCATGAACCCCGACAACGCCGGCCATCAGGACGTCGAGTCGGCGGCTTACATCGCGCTGGCCAAGATCACCAAGGATCCGCTCGACATCGAGCTGCTCCAGAAGGGCATGGCCCTCGACGAAGGCAAGCGCGACCAGATCACGCAGGAGTCGGCCGCCCTCGCGCTGGGCCTGCTGCGCCGCGCTGAGGCCTCCAAGCAGTTCTCGGCCACCGAGCTCGACAAGGTGCGCGCGTTCCTCTTCGACGTGGTCGAGAACGACAAGTACGCCACCGGCACGCGCTCCTTCGCCGCCATGTCGCTCGGCCTCCTTGGCGACCAGCCCAGCGGTTCGGGCGAGTACGCCAACGACACGGAGGCGGCCCGCAAGGCCACCACGGCCCGCCTGTTCGACCTGTGCACGCAGAAGCACACCGAGGACAACATCCCCGTGGCACTGCTGCTCGGCCTGGGCCTGCAGTCGAAGTCCAGCGTGACGGAAGACATGCAGTCCAAGCTGGCCGAGGCCACCCTCAAGGGCAAGCTGGGCAGCGCCGAGGTCAGCGACATCGTGCGCTCCTACGCGGCGCTGCAGCTGGGCCGCATCGGCGGCCCCGCCGCCATCGCCCCGCTCAAGACCGCGCTCACCGCCCGCACGGTGGACAAGCAGACGCAGCGCTCCGTGGCCATCGCCCTGGGCCTCCTGGGCCGGCTGGTGCCCGTCGAGAACCGCCTCGAGCTCGCCAAGGTGCTCAAGGACGGCATGGAGAAGAACGGCGACCCGAGCGTGCGCAACTTCGGCCTGATCAGCATGGCCTACCTCGTGAACAAGGACATCGAGGAAGGCCGCACGGACGTGCTCGAGCAGGCCAAGGTCGGCGAGTACCTGCTCGCCCAGGCCAAGGACGGCAACTTCATGCAGCGCCCCTTCGGCGCGATCGCGCTCTCGCTCATCGGCCGCAAGCTGGGTGACACCAACCAGATCAAGCTCTACGAGGAGTTCAAGCAGGCCGCGTTGGTGGCGCTGCGCGAAGGCCTGGAGAGCCAGAAGCTCGACAAGCGCAGCCGCGCCGGCTTCGCCACCTCGCTGGGCATCATCGGCGACATCTACAGCCGCAAGAAGCTGGTCGCGATCGTCTCCGACGACAAGGAAGACCGCGAGCTGCGCGGCTACGCCGCCATCGGCCTGGGCCTGATCCGCCAGGGCAACGAGGAGGTCAAGAAGGCCCTGCGCGACGCGATGGCCGAGCGCTCCAGCGAGGAGATGCGCCAGCAGGTCGCGACGGCCCTGGGCCTGCTGCAGGACCCGGGTGCCGTGGAAGAGCTCTTGAAGGCCCTGAAGGACGCCGAGAGCCAGAACCTCAAGGGCCAGATCGTGCTGGCGCTCGCCAAGATCGGCGACGCCCGTGCGGTGGAGCCCATGGTGAACCTGCTCAAGGACAAGAAGGAAGGCGACCTCACCCGCGCGCTGGCCTGCGCCGGCCTGGGCGTGGTGGGCGACCTCGAGTCCATGCCCTCCCTCTCGCGCATCAGCAAGGACATCAACTACCGCGCCTCGATCTACTACGTCAACGAGGTGCTCTCGATCCTCTAGCCCCCCGCTTGGGCCCCACTCCAGAAGGCCGGCCCGCGAGGGCCGGCCTTCTTCATTTGAGGGACGCCGGACAGCGGCCCCGCGCCTCACCGACTGTGTCGCTGGCGCGAGTTCCGCGGTACGGCTCCTGGGAGCGCCAGGCTCCAGCCTGGCACGTTGGGGTCAGGGCGTCCGGGTCGTCCGGCGTGGCTGGGAGCTGCGCGTGCTGTCGGCCTCTCGCCGACCTTGCCCGCGACCCGGAAGCCAGGCTGGAGCCTGGCGCTCCCAGGGGCCCCGCTTGGCATCGCGCCCCGTACGAGCGCGACGCGGCCAGCCGCTGCCTGCCGGCCCAGCGCACCACACGTGACGAGCCGCATGACTTCCCCAGCGCGGCCCTAGAATCCGCGCGGAGGTACGTCCCATGGCCTTCCGCTCCGCTTGGCTCGCCGCCCGCTCGGGCGACTCCTGCCCCACCCAGATGCGCTACGCCCGCGACGGCCGCATCACCGAGGAGATGCGCCACGTCGCGCAGCGCGAGCAACTCGAGCCCGAGCTGGTGCGCGCAGAGGTGGCCCGCGGCCGGATGATCATCCCAGCCAACGTCCACCACGCCGAGCTCGAGCCCATGGCCATCGGCATCGCGGCCTCCTGCAAGATCAACGCCAACATCGGCAACTCGGCCGTCGTGGGCGACGCCCAAGGCGAGCTCGAGAAGCTGGCCATGTGCCTGAAGCACGGCGCCGACACGGTGATGGACCTGAGCACGGGGCGCAACATCCCGGCCATCCGCGAGGCCATCCTGCGCGCCTCCCCCGTGCCCATCGGCACCGTGCCGATCTACGAGGCCATCGAGGAGGTGGACCGCCCCCTCGACCTCACCTGGGAGGGCTTGAAGCGCGTCATCGAGCGTCAGGCGCTCCAGGGCGTGGACTACATGACGCTGCACGCGGGCATCCTGCGGGAGCACCTGCCGCACGTGGCCGGGCGCATCACCGGCATCGTCTCGCGCGGCGGCTCGCTGATGGCGCAGTGGATGCTCCACCACAGGAAGCAGAACCCGCTCTACGAGAACTACGACGAGCTGCTCGAGATCCTGCGCCGCCACGACGTCTCGATCTCGCTGGGCGACAGCCTCAGGCCCGGGTGCCTGCACGACGCCAGCGACAAGGCCCAGTTCGCCGAGCTCGACACCCTCGGCGAGCTCACGCGCCGCGCCTGGGAGCGCGACGTCCAGGTGATGGTCGAAGGCCCCGGCCACGTGCCGCTCGACCAGATCGCCGCCAACGTCGAGCGCCAGATGCGAGTCTGCAGCGAGGCGCCCTTCTACGTCCTGGGCCCCCTCGTGACCGACATCGCGCCGGGCTACGACCACATCACCAGCGCCATCGGCGCGGCGGTGGCCGGCTGGAACGGCGCGGCGATGCTCTGCTACGTCACGCCCAAGGAGCACCTGGGCCTGCCCGATGCCGAGGACGTGCACCAGGGCATCATCGCCTACAAGATCGCCGCGCACGCCGCCGACGTGGCCCGCCGCAGGCCCGGCGCGCGCGACCGCGACGACGCGCTCTCCCGCGCGCGCTACGCCTTCGACTGGAACGAGCAATTCCGCCTCTCGCTCGACCCCGAGACCGCCCGGCGCATGCACGACGCCACGCTGCCCAGCGAGTACTTCAAGTCGGCCGAGTTCTGCTCGATGTGCGGCCCGAAGTTCTGCTCCATGCGCATCAGCCAGGAGATCGACGACTGGAACGCAGGGGCCCCGGCCGCGGCGCCCTCGAGCGCGCCCGCGCCGGCCGCCGCCCCCGCGGCCCCCTGACCTTCCCAACCCGCGCGCAAGACTCGCCGGGCGAGCGGGCCGTTACGGCGGATCCATGACCAGGCGGAAGCCCACGCCGCGCAGCGGCATCCAGCCGGGCACGACCACGGCCGAGGCCGCCCGGCCTCGCTCCGGGGCGAGGCCGTAGCCTGAGCCGAGCACGAGCCAGCCGGTCTCGCCGGAGCGCGTGCTGAGCGTCGAGGTGAGCTCGGCCACGTTGCCCGCGAGGTCCTGGAGGCCGAAGAGCGAGACGTCGCCGGCGGAGGTCCCGACCTCGCGCGGCACGCGGGCCTCGGGGCCCAGGCAGGCCACGTCGCTGAAGAGGCGCTCGAGGGCCCCCAAGGCGCAGGGCGCACCGAACGGCCCGGTCGCCGCCCAGGCCCACTCCTGCGCGGTGGGCAGGCGGCGACCCTCCGCCAGGGCGAAGGCGCGTGCATCGTGGAGCGAGATCGAATCGATCGGCTTCTGGAGATCGGCCTTGGCCGGCACGAAGCGGCCGTCCTTGCGCTCCCAGAGCGGGCGCCCGATCGCGCCGAAGAGGCCCGCCTCGCGCGCCACGCGCCGGGCCTGCTCGGCCTGGGGCAGGGTGGCCAGCCACGCCGCGTAGCGCTCCACCGTGACCTCGGTGGCCTCCCAGACGAGCGCGCCTACGGGCCCCTCGCCTAGCGGCCCCTGGGGACGGCCTCCCTGCACGTAGATGGTGCGGGCCGGCAGGCGCGCCGGATCGATGGGCGCCTCCACCTCCACGCGCTCGAGGGACCGCGGGATCTCGAAGGGCGCGTGCACGCGTCGGCCGTCGCTTGCCACCGCGAGCACGTAGCGCCCCGGAGGGAGGCGGTTCTCGCCCGCCTCGGCCGCGCGCGCGCCTCCCAGGCTCCCATCGGCCTCGACACGCTGGAAGGTCAGCGTCGCGGAACCCGCGACCGGGGCGACGATCACGCGCCGCTCGTCGCGCGCCACGGCCGCGAGGGCGGGCGAGTCCGGCAGCAGCCCCTCGTCGAGCATCTGCCGCAACGCCGCCCGTGCGTCGAGCGACGCCGCCGCCGCCGCCTCGCCCCGAGCGTCCGCCTCGCGTGCCGTCTGCGCGAGACGGACCGCGCGCTGCGACACGCGGCCGCGAGCGGCCTCGCTCGCTCGCTCGTCGTAGAGCCGGCGCAGCGCGTCCCGACCGACCTGGCTCTGCGGGTCGAGCTCCAAGAGGCGCCAGATGAGATCCTCCTGGCCCGGGCCGGGCCCGCGGGCCTGGAACGACTGGACCCGCCCTGTCGCGATCGCAATCTCGTCCTGCGCTCGGGCCCTCGAGAACAACGTCCAGACGACGGCGCCTGCGCCGAGCAGCACCAGCGCGACCAGCGGCCAGCGCCAGCGCCTGAGCGTCTGCCGGGAGGCGTAGAGAGCGCGCACGGCGCCGCCCTTCTGCTCGGCCAGGGCGGAGGGGGCGCGGCCGGCGATCCAGGCCTCCAGATCCGCCTTGAGCTCGCGGGCGTTGCGGTAGCGCTGCTCGGCGTCCGGCGCCATGGCCTTGACGATCACGGCCTCCAGGGCGGGATCGACCGAGGCCGGGCGCGGCTGGTAGCGGCCTCGGGCCACGTCCTGCTGCACCTCGGCCAGGGTGCGCTCCCGGCCCTCCTCGAGCTCGGCCAACTTCGCGCGGTACTGCTGGACCTCGCCCGCGTCGCCGTCGCGCTGGGCCTGCTCGATGAGGATCTCAAGGCCCTCGATGCGGTTCGTGCGCGGCACGAGCGAATGCGCCGCGGGCTCCACGGGCGGCCCGCCGGCCACGAGGAAGTGCAGCAGCGCCCCCAGGCCCCACACGTCGCCGCGCCGGTCGGCCTGGCCCTGGATCTGCTCCGGAGGCATGTAGACGAGCGTGCCGCTCACAGTCCGCGTGGCGCCCTGCGCGGCCAGCGAGGCCTCGCTCGGAAGGTCAGCCAGGCGCGGGTTCTTGCGCTCCAGCAGGGTGCAGACGCCGAAGTCGATCAGGTAGGGCCGCAGTCCGTGGAGATCCACCAGCACGTTGCCCGGCGTGAGGTCGCGGTGCAGCACGCCCTCCTTCAAGTTGGCGTGGTGCACGGCATCGCACAGGGGCAGCAGCACCCTCTCGACCAGGCCCGAGAGCGTGGACACGGGCTTCAAGCGAGCGGAGCGCAGGGCCTCCCCCGTGCGCACCAGCGGGCCGAGCTGGCTCAACGCCAGCGGCTCGCGCAGGAGCTCCATCGTGTAGTAGCGGTAGACCCCCGCCTGCCCGGAGTCGAAGATCGGCAGGATGTGCGGGTGGTTCACGTTGCCCTGGACCTGGACCTCGCGCTCGAAGCGCGCCACGTCCTGCGCCGAGGTGCCGGGCGGCAGCACCTTGAGCGCCACCTGGCGGTGGGTCGCCGGGTCAAAGGCCCGGTAGACGCTCCCCATGCCGCCGCGCCCCACCAGGGCCTCGAGCTCGTAGCGGCCCAGGCGTTCGCCGGCGACCGGTCCCGCCGGAGCCTCCTCGGGCGGCTCGGCTTCCGGCGGCTCGGCCGCGGGCGGGCCCGCCGCACCTGGGGGAGCAGAGGTCGGCGCCTCCTCCAACGTGACCGTCAGGCCGAGGTCCCCCTGTCGCACGCTGAGCTTGGCGCGACAGCGTCCGCACCGGGGCCGCGCCACGCCACCCGCAGCAGCCAGGTCTCCGGGCAGGAGGCTGTAGTGCTTGCCGCAGGCGGGGCAAGCGAACTTCAGGGACGGTGCGGGCTCGGGCATGGCGGGACGGGGAGAGTACCGGAGGCGGGTGCGCGCCTCCACCGTGCCTGCCGCGCCAGGTTGCAACCGAGGCCGGAGGCGTGGATGCTGGGCGCCGGAGCCTCCAATCCACACCCCCCCGGCCCCCCCCTTGGCCTTGGTCGTCGACGACGTGCCGGATGTGCGCACGCTCCTCTGCACGCTGGCCCAGCGGCGCGGCTTCCAGGTGCTCGAGGCCTCCGACGGCGAGGAGGGCGTGCGCCTGGCGCGCGAGCACGCGCCGCACCTGATCCTGCTCGACCTGCGGCTGCCCAAGCTCGACGGCCTGGAGGCCTTGGCGCAGATCCGCGAGGAGGACCCGCAGGTGGCCGTGGTGATCGTGGCGGCCCTGCCCGATCGCACGCAGCTCCAGCGCGCCCTCGACCTGGGTGCGGTGGACTTCGTGCGCAAGCCCTTCGACGCGGCCGAGGTGGACTTCGTGCTCGATCGCGTCTACCGCGCGGTCACCGAGGACGCCGACCTCAAGATCGCGCTCGACCTGGTCACCTCGCGTGAGTCGCATCTCTCGCTTCCGGGCAGCACCGCGCTGCTGGGCAAGGTGGTCGCCTGGCTGGGACGCGAGCTGCGCCAGGGCTACCCCGGCTACCCCGGCTACGACCTGCCGCTCGCCGAGATCAAGCTGGCGCTCTACGAGACCCTGGCCAACGCCGTCGAGCACGGCAACCTCGGCATCACCTACGACATGAAGACCCAGGCGATGGAGGAGCCCGGCGGCATGGAGGCGCTGGTGAAGCGCCGCCTGCAGGACCCGCGCTACGCCGGCCGCCGGGTCCACCTCAACGTCGAGTACCGCCCCGACCACGTGGTCTACTGCGTGCGCGACGAGGGCGAGGGCTTCGACCCCGCGGCTCTGAGCGCGCGCCCCCTGGGCGACACGACGGCGCTCCACGGCCGCGGCCTGGCGCTGGTGCGCCACTACATGACCGAGGTCCACTGGAACGAGCGCGGCAACGAGATCCGCATGGTGCACCGGCTGCGCGGCCGGCAGCCCAAGGCGGTCAAGCCCTGAGGGGCAGCACACGCGACGACCCGGGCAGCGCGCGGGGGTCGTGGACTCAGGGGATCGTAGGGGCGTGCGCGGCGGACATCTCGGCCCGGTAGAGCGCGATGCTCACCACCCGGAACAGCAGCCGGCGGCACACACGGCGACCCGGCGCGAAGGCGGCCAGCCACTCGGTCATGTGGGCCAGCTCGGGGCCGTCCTCTTCCGCACCGAGGAACTCGACGACCAGGCGCACCCCGTCGCGCGAGCGCGGGTCGGCGACGGGGTCGAGCAGCAGCAGCGTGGCGCGGGGGTGGATGCGCAGGTTGCGGAAGGTGGCCCCGCCGACCGCATCCTCCTCGCCCGCCGCCAAGGTTCCGTCGCTCAGCAGCTTGGCCGCCACGATGGGCGTCAACTCCGGCAGCCCGTCCCGGGACACGGTGGCCAGGAAGGCTGCCGTCGTCCGGCGGTCCAGGTAGTGCCGTGCGCGTTCGAGGTTCGCTTCCACGTGCAGCGCAGGATACCCACAGACCGGCAACCGCCCGCACCCGTGCGCCCCGCGCGCGATCCTCCCCGCACCTCCCTCCCCGACTCTCCGCCTCCGCTGGCCGTCCCCCCACCCTGGGCTACACTTCCCCCTCACCTCTCGGGGCGTAGCGCAGTTTGGTAGCGCGCCTGGTTCGGGACCAGGAGGTCGCTGGTTCGAATCCAGTCGCCCCGACCATATTTGCTAGGGGGCTGCGCCCCCTACGATGCGCCACGTGGACGCGCCGAGCAGAGCTCGGCGCCTCCACGATGGCGCACCTACCCCGCGGTACCGGCGACTGGATTCGAACCAGCGACCTCCTGGTCCCGAACCAGGCGCGCTACCAAACTGCGCTACGCCCCGAGAGGT
>JANOFW010000455.1:0-11134 GCA_031413835.1 Planctomycetia bacterium | reverse complement strand
GGAGCTCGACCGTGCCGCGGCCACATCGGCCACCACCTGCGCCGTGACGTCCAGGCTCTTCAGGCCGACCACCGCATTGCTCGACAGGACGCCGACATCAGCCTGGAGGGGTGAGGCCCCGAAGTCCGCCGCATCGAGGCTGAGGCCGATGACCACGTGGTCCACGACCACGTTGCCGAGGCTGGCGTACGGCGCCCCGAAGACTGCTGACTGATGCATGCGGAGCACGGCCGAGAGGATCGTGGCGCCCACGGGGATCCCGGACCGGTCGAACTGGACGAAGCCCCGGGCCACGTTTCCAAAGCTGCCGTCGGTGTCGCCCACCGAGACCGGCGTGCCCGTGTCGACGAATGCTGTGTTGGTGACGAAGCCGTCGACGGAGGCGGTCGAAGCGACGGTGAAGGTGACCGAGTCAGCCCCTCCTCCTCCGCACCCGCTGAGGAGCGGGATGGCGCAAACCAGAACGAGCACGAACGAACCTGAACTACGGCCCATGCGGCACCTCCACGCGGAGTGTACGGAGACGAGGTCTCCCACGGGATGAATACTCCGCGAGGCCGCGGCCGCCCCTGCCCAGCGGCGAGCGCTGCGGGAGGCGCCCTCTGAGGGTGGGCGGCCTGAGGGCATGTGCCTGGGCGTTCGGGCGGAGATTTGCGAACATCCCGACGGTCTACGGCCGGCATCCAATCACCCCTGGCATCAGAAGCGGAGCCGACCATGACGCAGCGCAACGCCTTCGCCTTCCTCCTCGGCCTGGGCCTCTGCGCCTGCGGGGGGAGCGGCGGGGGCGGGAACGGCGTGGCGCCGATCAACCTGCTGAGCTTCCAGCCGGCGAGCGCGATCGTCGGCCAGAGCTTCGCGACAGGGGGCGTCCACAACAACGGCGCCGGGCCGGGCCTGCCCAACCAGTCGGGTCTGTCTTTCCCGTCCGGCCACGTCGCCAACGGCAGCCTGTACGTCGCGGACCGCAACAACAACCGCATCCTGGGCTGGAACTCGATCCCGACAGGGTTCGGCGCCAACGCGGACTTCGTGATGGGCGTCCCCAACTTCGTCACGGTCGGGGGCGGCACCTCCGCGACGCTCGTCACCTTCCCCAACTCGTGCTGGGTCGCGAGCAACGCGCTGTTCGTGGCCGACGAGGCCAACGAGCGGATCCTGATCTACGGCCCGCCGCCCACGAGCAACGTGGCGGCCACCGTCGCGCTCGGCAAGCCCGACCTGGTCACCCAGGGTCCCACCAGCGGGCAGAGCGGACTCGCCCAGGTGCTCGACGTCTGCGTCGCCCTCAACCGCATCGTCGCGGCAGACTACGGGAACAACAGGGTGATGATCTGGAACGGGATCCCGGTCGCCAGCGGGGCCATCGCGCAGATCGTGGTCGGCCAGCCAAATTTCGTCACCCTGACCTCCGGTACGACGGCCGCCAAGATGAGCCAGCCGGCCGGCGTCTGGACCGACGGCACGCGGCTCGTCGTCGCCGATACGGCCAACAACCGCGTCCTGATCTGGACCAGCTTCCCGACGGCGAGCGGCCAAGACGCCGATCTCGTGATCGGTCAGCCGGACTTCGTCACGGCCACCCCCGGCGCAGGCGCGCTCAAGATGGCTTCGCCGCGGTCGGTGACCTCCGACGGGCTCCAGCTCTTCGTCGCGGACACGAACAACAGCCGGGTCTTGATCTACAGCCCGTTCCCCACCTTCAGCAACGCCGCGCCCCTACGCGTGCTGGGCCAGTCGACCTTCACGAACGTGACGGCGAACGACGACAACCAGGACAGCGTCATGGACCCGGGTCCGACGGCGCGCACCTTGAACACCCCGCAAGGCATCACGTCGTTCGGCAATCAGCTCTTCGTGAACGACACCGGCAACCACCGCGTGCTGATCTTCACCGGCTCGTAGCCCGGCTGACTCTCCGACGCCGCGGCACGCTTCTGTCGAGTCCTCGACAGCCGGGGCGTGCGTGAGGGCCTCTCGGGCACGGTCCGAGGGGGGGCAGGGCGGGTTGTACCGGCCCACGCTGGTTGAGGTGGTGTGGCGCAGGCTCTTGAGCCGTTCCTTGGCAGTGCGGAGCTCGCGGGCCAACGGCGGCCTGGGATCTAGGCCCCGGGCGGTGCCAGGAGGCGCCGCAGGGTCGCTTGCACCAGGGCTGGGTTGCCCTTGCCGCCCAGGGTCTTCATGGCCTGGCCCACCAGGCGGCCGATGGCCTTCTCCTGGCCGGCGCGGAAGGCGTCGGCGGAGCGGGGCTCGGACTCGATCGCGGCCAGGCAGGCGGCCCCCACGGCCCCCTCGTCGCTGACCTGGGCGAGCCCGCGCTCGCGTACGAGCGCTGCCGCGGAGCCGCCGGAAGAGACCAGCTCGCGGAAGAGCTCGCGCGCCGTGCGCTGGTTGAGCGTGCCGGCGGCGAGCAGGTCGAGCAGCTCGCCGAGACCTTGGGGCGTCAGGCGCACCTCGCCCAGGGTCGTGCCGCTCTCGTTGAGGTGCCGGAGCAGCTCGGTGGAGACCCAGTTGGCGGCGACCTTGGGATCGCGGGGGCCCGAGGGGCCGGGGAGCACGGCCTCGAACCAGTCGGCCAAGGCGCGCGAGGCGCTCAGCACACCGGCGTCGTAGTCGGAGAGGCCCAGTGTCGTGCGGTAGCGCAGGCGCCGGGCGCGCGGCAGCTCGGGCAGGGTGGCGCGCTCGGCCTCCACCCAGGCGCGCTCGAGCGCCAGGGGCGGCAGGTCGGGCTCGGGGAAGTAGCGGTAGTCGTCGGCCGACTCCTTGGCCCGCTGGTGGACGGTCACGCCCCGGGCGTCGTCCCAGCCGCGGGTGGAGCGCGGCGTGTTGGCGAGCGTCTCGCCGCGTTCGGCGTAGGCGGCCCCCTGGCGCACGACCTCGTGGAGGATCGCCAGACCCACGTTGCGCACCGAGTTGAGGTTCTTGATCTCGACGATGGGGGTGCGATCGCCGTTGGCGTAGACCAGGTTGACGTTGGGCTCGCAGCGCAGGTTGCCCTCCTGCATGTTGCCGTCGCTGGTCCCGACGTAGGCCACGATCTCGCGCAAGGCATCCAGGTAGCGCTCGGCCTCGCCGGCCGAGGCGATGTCGGGCTCGCTGACGATCTCGAGCAGCGGCGTGCCGGCGCGGTTGAAGTCCACCCGGCTCTTGGTGCCCTTCTCGTCGTGGAAGGACTTGCCGGTGTCCTCCTCGAGGTGCGCGCGGCGGATGCGCACGCGCTTGACCCGCCCGGCGTCGTCTTCGATCTCCACCGAGCCGTCCACGCACAGCGGCTGGTCGTACTGGCTGATCTGGTAGCCCTTGGGGAGGTCGGGATAGAAGTAGTTCTTGCGGTCCCATTTGGTGACGTCGGCGATGGTGCAGCCCAGCGCCAGGCCGGTGCGCACGGCCAGGCGCACGGCCTCGCGGTTGAGCACGGGGAGCGCGCCGGGCAGGCCCAGGACCACCGGATCCACCAGCGCATTGGGCTCGCCCGAGGTGCTCAGCGGGCAGGCCGAGAAGCACTTCGTGGCGGTCTTGAGCTGGAGGTGGACCTCCATGCCCACGATCAGCCGGGGGGCGGGGGGGGCGTTCACGCGAGCACCTCGCGCGTCAGCGCCGGCAGCGGCGCGGGCGTGCCCAGCCGGTCCTCGAGCAGGCGCGCAGCCTCGAGCAAGGCCGCGTCGTGTCCCGCGCGCGCCCACAGTTGCACGGCCAGGGGCAGCCCCGCGGCGTTGACGCCGGCGGGGATCGAGATCGCCGGGACACCCGCCAGGTTGGCCACCACGGTGAGCACGTCACAGACGTACATGGCCACCGGGTCGGAGGACTTCTCGCCCAGCCGGAAGGCCGGGGTGGGCGTGGTGGTCGAGAGCAGCACGTCGGCTTGCTCGAAGGCCCTCTCGAACTGCTGCGCCAGGGCGCGGCGCGCGGCCATGGCGCGCTTGTAGTAGGCGTCGGCGTAGCCGGCGGAGAGCACGAAGGTGCCCACCAGGATGCGGCGCCTCACCTCGGGGCCGAAGCCTTCGCCGCGCGTGGCGGCGTAGAGGCCCTCGAGGTCCTCGCCGGGCACGCGCAGGCCGTAGCGGATGCCGTCGAAGCGCGCCAGGTTCGAGGAGGCCTCGGCCGGCGCGACGATGTAGTAGATCGGGATCCCGGCCGCGCCGCCGAGCGGGATGGAGAGCTGGACCTCGCGCGCGCCGGCCTCGCCGAGCACGCGACGAGCGCGCGCGAGCGCCGCGGCCACGTCCGGGTCGGGGTTTGCGCCCAGGTCGAACTCGGCCACGCGGCCCACGCGCAGTCCGGCGAGCGAGGTCGGCGGGGCGGGGGGCCTCGAGCCGGCGAACACGTGCGAGGTGGCGTCGGCAGGGTCCGGCCCCTCGATGACGGCGTGGAGCAAGGCCGCGTCCGCGACCGTGCGCGCCAGGGGACCGACCTGGTCGAGGCTCGAGGCGAAGGCCACCAGTCCGCTGCGCGAGACCCGGCCGTAGGAGGGCTTGAAGCCCACGACGCCGGTCAGCGCGGCGGGCTGGCGGATCGATCCGCCGGTGTCGCTGCCCAGGGCCAGCGGCACCAGACGTGCGGCCACCGCGGCCGCGCTGCCCCCCGAGGAGCCTCCGGGCACGCGCGCGAGATCGTGGGGGTTGCGCGTGGGGCCGAAGGCCGAGTTCTCCGTGGAGGAGCCCATGGCGAACTCGTCGAGGTTGGTCTTGCCCACCACGCAGGCGCCCGCCGCCACGGCTCGCGCCACCACGGTGGCGTCGCGCGGCGCGACGTAGCCGGCCAGGATCTTCGAGGCGCAGGTGAGCGGCAGGCCCTGGACCTCAAGGTTGTCCTTTACGGCCAGCGGCACGCCCGCCAGCGGTCCCGGGTCGCGACCGGCCGCCACCGCGGCGTCCACGCGCTCGGCCTGGGTCCGTGCCAGGTCGGAGGCGACGTGCAGGAAGGCGTGCAGGCGTCCGTCGAGGGCGGCGATGCGTCGGAGCGACTCCTCCACCAGGCTCTTGGCGGTGACGGGGTCAGCCCGGTCGCGCACGCGACGCGCCATCTCGGCCACGGAGGCGTCCAGCGGGTGGCCCACGCTAATCCTCGTCGCCGAGGAACTTGGGCACCACCAGGAAGGCCCCGTCGTGCGCCGGCGCGTTGCGCGTCAGGTCGCGGCGCGCGAGCGTCGGCCCCGGCTCGTCCGCCCGCAGGTCCTCGAGCCTGAGCGGCGGCAGCAGCGAGCCGTCGCCTGCCGGGACCTCGATCCGCGCCACCGCCCCCACGAGGTCGAGGATCTGCTGGAACTGCGTCGTCAGCTCGGGAAGGCGCTCCTCCTCGAGCTTCAAACGCGCCAGCGCAGCCACGCGGCGCACGAACGCGGCGTCGATGACGGGACCGGTGGATCCGCTGGGCGCAGGCATGGGCCCATCATGCCGGGGAGCCGCTCGCGCGCCAACCGCGGGACGGCTGTCAGAGGCGGCCGCGAGCCTCGCGCGCCGCTACTCGTTGGGGATCTCGGGCTCCACCACGTGCGCCAGGAGGGCGAGCGACTCCTGCCAGCCGAGGTAGCAGAACTCGACCGGGATGACGGCGGGGATGCCCTCCTGCACGATCTGGAGGTCGGTCCCGCCGGCCACCGCGCGCAGCGTGATCGTGATCTGCATCTGGCCCGGCAGCTTGGGGTCGTCGAAGGCATCGTTGTAGCGGATCTTCTCGCCGGGCTTGAGCTCGAGGTAGGTGCCGCCGAAGGAGTGGCTCTGGCCCGTGCCGAAGTTCGTGAACGACATGCGGTAGCCGCCGCCCACCCTGGCGTCCATGCTGTGGACCAGCGCGGTGAAGCCGTGGGGAGGCAGCCACTTGACCAGCGCCTGGGGGTCGAAGAATGCCTTGTAGACGCGTGCGGGAGGCGCGCGCAGGACGCGGTGGAGACGGACCGTGTGGCCAGTGGTCGCGGTCATGGGGGGCTCCGGGGGCGCTCCTGCGAAGGGCGCCGATCCTAGCGCGCGGGGCCCGAGCCCAGCGCACGATCCATGGCCAGCTGGCCGCAGGCGGCGGCGATGTCGTCGCCGCGGCGCGTGCGCAGCGTGGCGGAGACGCCGCGTGCCTGGAGCGTCGCCAAGAAGGCGTGCGCTGCGTTCCCCGAGGGCGCGCGCAGGTCGGGGCGGTGGCTCACCGGGTTGAGCGGGATCAAGTTGACGTGGATGTGGCGTCCCTCGAGGGCCTGGGCCAGGACGGCGGCGTGCTCAGGCTTGTCGTTCTCGCCGGCGATCAGCACGTACTCCGCGGTGGCGTCGCGGCCCGTGGTGCGCGCGTAGCGCGCGGCGGCGTCCACCAGGCCGAGAACGCGGCCCGCCGGGCTGCCTGGCACAAGGCGCCTACGCACCTCGTCGTCGGGGGCATGGAGCGAGACGGCCAGCTGGACGCCCAGGTCGAGGGCCGCCAGCCGGTCGATGCCCGCGGGGGTGGCGGCCGTGCTGACGGTGATGCGCCGGGGCGAGAAGGCGAGGCCGCGCGGGTCGGTCCACAGCCGGATGGCCGCCGCCAGGTTCGGCAGGTTGAGTAGGGGCTCGCCCATGCCCATGACGACGATGTGGCTGGGGCGCTTGTCGATGTGGCGGCGCACGTGCAGCACCTGCTCGGCGATCTCGGCCGCCGTCAGGTCGCGCACCACGCCGCCCACGCCCGAGGCGCAGAAGGTGCAGCCGATCGGGCAGCCCACCTGGGTGGAGACGCAGACCGTGGCCCGGCCGTCGTCGGGGATCAGCACCGTCTCGATGCGCCGGCCGTCGGCGAGGCCCAGCAGCCACTTCGAGGTGCCGTCGGCGGCGTCCTGACGCTCGACCACCGTCGTGACCGCGGCGTCCACCCGCGCGGCGAGCGCCGTGCGCAGGCTCGCGGGCAGCGCCGTCATGTCCTCCCAGGACGCGGCGCCGCGCTCCCAGAAGGCGCCGAAGACCTGCTCGGCCCGGTAGCCGGGCTCTCCGAGCCCGGTCAGCACGGCCGCCAGCTCCTCGTAGGAGAGCCCCGCGAGCGCCAGCCGCGCTTTCGACGACGGTGCCGGGCCGCCCGCCGCGGCCACCGCTCTACGTTCCCGTCTTGCGGCGGCGCGGCAGGCGCATCACGGGTTCGGTGCCCTCGACGGCGCCGCGCGTGATGCGGAAGACCGTGCCTTCCTCGGCCTCGGGCAGGTCGAACATCTGGTCGAGCACGAGCTCTTCCATGATGGCGCGCAAGGCGCGTACACCGGTCTCGCGCTTCAGCGCTTTCTCGGCCATGGCCACGAGCGCGTCGGGGTCGATCTCGAGCACGCCCTCGTCCATGGCGAACAGCTCCTGGAACTGGCGCACGAGGGCGTTCTTGGGCTCGGTCATCACGCGCACGAGGTCGTCCTTCGTGAGCGGGTTGAGGCTGGCGAGCACCGGCAGGCGCCCGACGAACTCGGGGATCATGCCGTACTCGATCAGGTCGTGGGGCTGGGCGTGCTGCAGCAGCCGCGCGCGCTCCTGCACGTCGTTCGGGTTGGGCGCGCCGCCCTCGCGGCCGAAGCCGATCAGGCTGCGCCCCAGGCGCTTGGCGATGATCTCCTCCAGGCCCGAGAAGGTGCCGCCGCAGATGAACAGGATGTTCTCCGTGTCCATCTGGATGTACTGCTGCTCGGGGTGCTTGCGGCCGCCCTGCGGGGGCACGTTGGCGATCGTGCCCTCCATGATCTTCAAGAGCGCCTGCTGCACGCCCTCGCCGCTCACGTCGCGGGTGATCGAGGGGTTCTGCGAGGTGCGGTTGATCTTGTCGATCTCGTCGATGTAGACGATGCCGAGCTCGGCGCGCTCGCGGTTGAAGTCGGCGTTCTGCAGCAGCTTGAGCAGGATGTTCTCGACGTCCTCGCCCACGTAGCCGGCCTCCGTGAGGGTGGTGGCGTCGGCGATGGCGAAGGGCACGTCGAGCAGCCGCGCCAGGGTGCGCGCGAGCAGCGTCTTGCCGCTGCCCGTCGGGCCCAGCAGCAGGATGTTGGACTTGTCGATCTCGACGGCGCTCTCGGCGCCGCGGAACACGCGCCGGTAGTGGTTGTAGACCGCCACCGAGAGGATCTTCTTGGCGCGCTCCTGGCCGATCACGTACTCGTCGAGATGCGCCATGATCTCGCGCGGCGAGCGCAGCGTGCCCTCCTCGCGGAGCGGGGCGCCGGCCTCACGCGGGCGGCGCTTGCGCTTGGCGGGCCGGCCCGAGCGCTTGAGCTCCTCGAGCAGGATCGTGTTGCACAATTCGACGCACTCGTTGCAGATGTTGATGCCCGGCGGGCCCGCGATGAGGCTCTCGACGGCGTTGCGGCCCTTGCTGCAGAAGGTGCACTTCTCGACCGGTCCGCGGCGTTGCGTCACTCGCTTCCTCCGGCCCGCCCTCGGGCGCCTGTGCCGGGCGGCCGGCGTGCTGCCCGTGGGCTTGGGGCCCCAGTCTAGCGCGGCTCCCAGGGGCGGCTACCACGGCGGTCGAGGTGAGCCACCAGCCCGTCGCCGGGTCGCCAGGGGCCGGGGCCAGGCCGGCCCTCAGCGGATCGCGACCGCCGGGGTGTCCGTCGCGGGGCGCTTCATCGAGGCCACGACCTCGTCGATGATCCCGTACTCGCGCGACTCCGCCGCCGAGAGGTACTTGTCGCGCTCGGTGTCGGTCTCGATCTGCGAGAGCGGCCGGCCCGTGTGCTTGGCCAGCACGCCGTTCAAGATCTCGCGCGCGCGCAGGATCTCCTCGGCCTGGATCTCGATGTCGGCCGCCGTGCCCTGCGCTCCGCCCCAGGGCTGGTGGATCATGATGCGCGCGTTGGGCAACGCGAAGCGCTTGCCCGGCGTGCCGGCAGCCAGCAGGATGGCCGCCATGCTGGCCGCCATGCCGATGCACACGGTCTCGACCGGGCAGGAGATGTACTGCATCGTGTCGTAGACCGCCAGGCCGGCCGAGATGCTGCCGCCCGGGCTGTTGATGTAGAGGTGGACGTCGCGGGTGCGGTCGGCCTTCTGCAGGTAGAGCAGCTGGCCGATCAGGAAGTTCGCCACCGTGTCGCTGATCGACGTGCCCAGGAACACGATGCGGTCCTCGAGCAGGCGGCTCCAGATGTCGTACTGCCGTTCGCCGCGGCCCGTGCGCTCGATGATCGTCGGGTTGGGGATGAAGGCCTGCGGGCTCTCGAGCCGCTCGAGGCCGGCCGGCTCGAACGCCGGGGTCTGGATGCCGGGGGGGACGCTCAGCAGGGGCGGGAGGTCGGGGCGCATGCGGGGCTCCGGGGTTCAGGCGCAGCCTACCGCGAGAGCCCGGGGGCGGGCCTTCTCGCCCCAGGCCTGCTCGGGCCACGCCTTCTCGATCTACGCCTTCTCGATGACCTGCGCGGCGCGTCAGATGGCCTCGCGCACCTTGCGGTGGCGCAGCTGGCCGCGCAGCTCCTCGATGCGCCCGCCGGTGCGGTAGGCCTGGAGCACCTCCTCCACCGGACGGCCGTAGGCCTGCGCGACCTCGGAGAGGGCCTGCGCCACTTCCTGGTCGCCGACGACGAGGCCCTCCTCGCGCGCGATCCGGTCGAGCACGAAGAAGCGCTTGAGGTCGGCCTCGATCGCCAGGCGCGCTTCGGGGCGCCCCGCGGCGGCCAGCTTGGCGACCTCGGACTCGGGGCTGCCGGCCTCGAGCAGCTCGCGCTGGCGACGCTCGGTCCAGGCCTCGAGCTCCTGCGCCAGCAGGTCCTCCGGCAGCTCGATGGAGGCCGCGGCCACGACCTGCGAGACGAGCCCGTCCTCGGCCTCGCGGTCGCGCTCGCGCGTCTTGCCGCGCTGGATCTGGCGCTTGATGTCGGAGCGCATCTCCTCGGCGTCGTCGTAGTCGTGCGCCTTCAAGAACGCGGCGTCCACCTCGGGCAGGACGTGGCGCTTGATCTCTCGCACGGTCACCGCGACCTTGAGGGGCCGCCCGCGCAGCTCCTCGCGCGGATCGTCGGCGGCGGCGGTCAGCGTGGCCTCCGCCGTGGCGCCCGCCCGCTGGCCGCGCAGCTGCGTCTCGAGCTCCTCGGCGGGCAGGCCGGCGAGCGCGCCACGTCCGAAGGCGTGGTAGGCGCCCGTGTCCTGCGCCACCGTCACGCCGTCGGCCGCCGCGGCCCAGTCGAGAACCAGCACGTCGCCGTCGCCGATCACGGCCGCGGGCGCGTCCTCGAGCCGGGCGCCGCGGCGGCGCAGCCCCTCGACGGCCTGGTCGAGCTCGGCCTCCAGGACGGCCACCGGCGCCACGCGCAGCTCGAGACCCTTCCAGGCGGGCGTGGGGAACTCGGGGCGCGTGGTGAGCTCGAACTCGAAGCTGAGCGGGCGCGCGGGATCGAGGTCGAGCCGCGCCAGGTCGATCGACGGCGGCGCTAGCAGCTCGAGCTTCTTGTCGCGGATCAGCTCCTCGAGCGCGGCCTTGATCAGCGACTCCTTGACGTCCTCGCCCAGGCGCGAGCCGAAGCGCTGCTCGAGGAGCTTCCTGGGGGTGTGACCCTTGCGAAACCCGGGCACGGCGATCTGCTTGTTGATCTCGCCGTACTGCCGGTCGTACTCCGCGCGGATGCGCTCCAGGGGGATGGTGACCCCCACCTTCTTGCGGCAGGGTCCCAGCGTGTCGATCGTGAAGTCCATCGGCGCGTGCTCATGGGGGGGAGGCGGGAGGGGCTGAGGGTAGCCCTCGCGCGGCTGTGGGCCTAGGCCTCGTCGGGGCCTGTCGGGGCCCGCCCGGCCCCCCCAAAGAGCCTGGATCTTGTGGGGGGGGCGACCTGGGGTAGACTGCCTCTTGTTCGGACGTCGAGGGACGGCGTCCTGGGTTTCAGTGGTGCCCCGCAGAGCAGTCCAACTGCTGGCGGTGAGGCGCCAAGCGGTCGTGCACGGTGCGCGCTCAGTTCTCCAGCCGGGCTCTCCAGCCGGGGTGCAGCGTTTTCCGTTCGCGGCAGCGGACCCGCTTGCCGCCTCGCTTCCGTCGGCTTGGCTCCTCGCCGAGTGCCGCTTCGTCTCCGCTGGCGACGTTCCAGCGTTGACGAGCGCGCGGTGGGGCAGGCCGTCAGGCGAGAGGGCATGAGGTTGATGGGCTCGCGCCGCGCCAGCGAGGCGCCGCCGCGGGTTGGATGGGCTTGCGCCTCGCAAGCGCGGCGCCGCCCCGGGGTGGTTGG
>JANOFW010000454.1:0-5736 GCA_031413835.1 Planctomycetia bacterium | reverse complement strand
TGGAGCGCTTCAGCCGCTTCGAGGTGCCGGTCAACGTCAGGCGCGATCTCAAGGACCTCTACGGGCGCTATGGGCGGCTGCGCCTGACCCCGGCCCCGGTGGGGCTCTGGCTGGAGAGCGCGGAAGCCAGCCTGCTCGCCCAGGTGTCCTCCAGCCTCCTGACCCGCGATCTGGTGGGGCCCGCGGTCGAGGGACGCCTGCCCGTGGCCACCGAGCACCGCGGGGAGATCAAGCGCGCCCTGATCAAGCTGGGCTACCCGGTCGAGGACCTGGCCGGCTACGTGGACGGGGGCCCGCTGCTCGTGCCCCTGGCCGCGACCCTGCCCGATGGACGCCCCTTCCGGCTGCGCGACTACCAGTTCGAGGCCGTCGAGGCCTTCCACCGCGACGGCAGCCCCCAGGGCGGCAGCGGCGTGATCGTGCTGCCCTGCGGCGCGGGCAAGACGGTGGTGGGCATCGGCGCCATGGCGCGGGTGGGCCGCAAGACCCTGATCCTCACGACCAACCACACCGCGGTCACGCAATGGCGCCAGGAGCTCTTGACCAAGACCGGCCTGACCAGCGAGCAGGTGGGCGAGTACACGGGGCTCAAGAAGGAGATCCGGCCCGTCACCATCACCACCTACCAGATCCTGACCTGGCGCAAGCGCAAGACCGATCCCTTCCCGCACTTCGAGATCTTCCGCCAGAACGACTGGGGGCTGGTGATCTACGACGAGGTGCACATGCTGCCCGCGCCCGTCTTCCGCGTCACGGCCGACATCCAGGCCACGCGGCGCCTGGGTCTGACGGCCACGCTGGTGCGCGAGGACGGGCACGAGGACGAGGTCTTCACGCTCATCGGCCCCAAGCGCGTGGACGTGCCCTGGAAGGTGCTGGAGCGCAGCGGTTGGATCGCGGAGGCCCTGTGCCGCGAGATCCGCGTGCCCCTGACGCAGGAGCTGCGCAAGCGCTACTCGCTCTCCGACCAGCGCTCCCAGTTCCGCATGGCGGCCGAGAACGCCGCCAAGCTCGACGTGCTCGACGCGCTCCTGGCGCGGCACGAGGCGGAGCAGGTGCTGGTGATCGGGCAGTACCTCGATCAGCTCGACGAGGTGGCCCGGCGCACCGGGGCGGCTCTGATCAACGGGCGCACGCCCAAGCCGGAGCGCATGGCGCTCTACGACCGCTTCCGCGCGGGCGAGATCCGGCGCTTGATCGTGAGCAAGGTCGGCAACTTCGCCGTGGACCTGCCCGACGCCAGCGTGATCATCCAGCTCTCGGGAACCTTCGGCTCGCGCCAGGAGGAGGCCCAACGCCTCGGGCGCGTGCTGCGCCCCAAGAGCGACGGCCGCCGCGCCCTCTTCTACACCGTGGTCAGCGACGAGACCGTGGAGCAGGACTTCGGCCAGCATCGCCAGCTGTTCTTGACCGAGCAGGGCTATGCCTACGAGATCCTGGGCGCCCACGACGTGCTCGGCGGCGCCTGCGCGTGAGCGCCCACGACCGGCCCCTGCCCGGATCGGCCGCCCCCGCCGCGGGGAGCCCCCACGGGCGGGCCGCCGGCCCCGTCCACGCCAAGCCGCCCGCCAAGCGCAAGAAGGCCGCGGGCATCGCGCTCAAGAAGCACCTCGACGCGCTGCGGCTGGCGGATCTCAAGGACGTCTACGCCTTCTGGATGGGGGCCGAGGCGCCCGACCTGACGCGCCGCGAGCTGCTCGAGGGCCTGGAGCGCGTGCTCAAGGACGAGGGCGTGGTCTACCGGCGCGTCAAGACCCTCACGCGCAAGGTGCTTGACGTGCTGCTCCTGTTGCTGCGCCGCGAGCAGCACGCCAGCGACCTCCCGGGCCTGTTCCGGCGCCTGGCGGGCGAGGAGTCCGTCAAGCTCGAGTACCACGAGGCGGAGGCCGGCCTGAAGGCGCTCTTGAAGCGCGGCTTCCTCTCGGAGCTCTCCGAAGGCGGGGTGGAGGCGGCCACGCGCGTGCGCTACGCCGTGCCGCTGGAGCTGGCCGAGCTCTTGACCGCTCTCTTCCGCGAGGAGACGCGCACGGTGGCGGCCGTCCTCAGGCTGGGCGACCACCTGGGTTCCCTGCCCGCGGCCGAGCGCGCGCGCCTGCGCCACGCCTTCCCTTCGCTCGCCGCCGAGCCCGACCCCGCCGACGCCCAGCGGCTGCTCGCGGCGGGCGGCGCCCCCGACCTCGTCCTGCGCCTGGGCGAGGACCTGGCGCGCACGGTCACGCGGGTCGTCGAGCGCCACGGCGGGCTGATCACGCGCGCCGAGTGGAGCCAGGCGCCGGCCACGGACGGAGCCGCCTGGTCGCGCAAGGCCTGGGCGGCGCGCCTGGAGGAGGCCGGCGTGGGCACCGTGGCCCGGCTGGCCCTCAGCGAGCACGGCATCCTGTGCGACGACGAGGTGCTGGCGGTCTTCCGCGAGGTGCTGGAGGACCTGCTGGCCCGCCGCGACGCCGTCGCACCGGCGCCCGAGGCCGTCGCGGCCTCGGGCTGCGACCTGTACAGCGACCTGTGCTGGTTCCTGGAGCACGTGCGCCGCGTGCCGGTCAAGACCGCGCGCGACGGCGAGATCTACAAGGCCGGGCTCAAGCGCATCCAGGACGGGTTCGTGAGCCGCGAGACCGTCGTCGCCGGCCCCGCCGAGGTGTGGGCCGAGGTGCGCTCGGCCGCCGAGCACCTGGCGCTGGTCTCGGCCGACGCGGAAGGCTTCCTCGAGGTGCGGCCCGAGTCAGAGCGCTTCGTGCGCCTGCCGCTGGAGCAGAAGGCGCAGGAGATCTACCGCCTCTCCCTGGAGCAGCCCGGGCCCTCGGGGCGCAGCCTGCACCAGCACGAGCTGCGCAAGCTGCTGGCGGAGCTGCTCCTGGAAGCGCCCACGCGCTGGTGGCGCGGCCGCGCCCTGGTGGACGTGGCGCGGCACCGCTACCTCAGCGAGCTCGAGCCGCGCGGCATCCGCGAGCGTTTCCGCGACCGCTTCTTCTCGGCCTGGTTCTCAGGTCGCGAGACGATCGCCGATCTCGCTCGCGAGCTCGAGCGCCACTGGCTGCCCCGGCTCCACCTGCTGGGCATCGTGGACGCCGCGCTCGAGGACGAGCGCGTCGTGGGCTGGCGCCTCTCGGCCCTGGGCGCGCGCGTGCTCGGGGCGCCCCCGACGGCAGCGGCCCCGGGCGCCCGTCCGCTGCGCGTCAACCCGGACTTCGAGGTGGTGGTCCTGCCCGAGGGCGACGTCTCCGACGTGGTGCACCGCCTGGACGGCTACGCCCCGCGGACCAAGACCGACGAGGTGGTGCATTTCCGCCTGACCCGCGAGGGGCTGGAGACGGCCGTCATGGGGGGGCGTTCCCTCGACGACCTGCTGGCCTTCCTGGAGGAGCGTTCGTTGGGCGGGGTGCCCCAGAACGTGGCCTACACCCTCAGGGGCTGGGCCCAGGGCGTCTCCTTCGCCACGCTCGAGCGCGGGGTAGTGCTGCGGGCCAACGACGAGCAGGCCCTGGAGCGCATCCTGGCCGTGCCCGGCATGGCGGCCTACGTCGTGCGGCGCCTCTCGCCGCGCGAGGTCTTGCTGCGCGAGGAGCCCCAGGATCGTCGCCTGTTGAGCGCGCTGCGCGAGCAGGGCGTGAACCTGCAGTAGCAGCGGCCCGGGGGGGCCGTGCCGCGCTGGGGCCGGCTGCTGAGAGGCCGCTGCATCGCTCCAGGCCCGACGGTCCGGCAGCGCGGCGGCCTGGGGTGCGGCCTGGGCTTGCACGCGGCTGCCCCGAGGTCACAATCGGGGCTTCGGCCCACGTGGGTCGCGAGGAGCGAGCATGAGCGGTTCGGGCGGCTACAAGCATCGTGCGCGGCACAAGGCCGCCAAGCGCGGCCAGACGATCCTCAAAGCACGCGAGAACATCGTTCGCGTGCGCCAGCAGTTCGAGGGCCGTGGTCAGGCGTGGGATCCGCTGAACAACCCCTCGCAGCTCGCCGCCCTCAACCACGCCGCCCGCCACGAGGTCTTGAAGCCCAAGAGCGCCTGAGCCGCGGCGTCGCGGATCCGGCAGGGCCCCGGAGCCAAGGCTCAAGCCGCGGACGATCGGGGCCGATGGCACGAGGAGCGGAGGTCCCATGGCCGCGTCGGCGCATCCTCTCCTGTCGCGGCCACGTCTGCTGCTGCGGCCGCGCTCTGCGCTCCTGGCGCGCGTGGAGGCCCTGCTCCTGCGCGCGGGCTCGCATCTGGACCGGCTCGACCCGCCTGCCGCCGAGACGTCGGGGCCGGCCACGGGCCTGCCGCTGCCGCTCAGGCTGCTCGGCGGGCGGGACGACCTGCCGCGCGCCGACCGCTGAGCCGCGCCGGTAGGCTGGGCCCATGTTCGGTCCGCGGTTGAGCCCGTCGCTCGTCTTGCTGGCGGCCTGCGTCGTGTCCGCCTGCGGTCCGCCGGCGGCGCCCCCGCCCCCCGAGGCACGGCTCCCCGCCACCGATCCCGCGCTGCCCGACGCCGACCTCGCGCGGCGCACGCTCGATCTCGAGCTGGCCCGTGAGGTGCTCACCTCCGCCGACGTCAGCGTCCGCCGCGCCGCCGCCAAGAGGCTCGAGGCGCGGCCCGACCTGCCCGAGAACGCTGTGCGCGTCCTGGGACTCGCTCTGCGCGATGCCGATCGCTGGGTGCGCGAGTCGGCGGCCCGGGCGCTCGGCGGGCAGGGTGCCGCCGCGGCCACCGAGGTGGAGCGCCTGATCGCCGCGCTCACGGACGACGATCCCTACGTGCGCTGGCGCGTGGCCGAGGCCCTGGGCCGCGTCGGCCCGGGGGCGGGCGCCGCCCGCGAGACCCTCACCCGGCACGCCGACGATCCCGACGAGGTCGAGGTCGTGCGCGCGGCGAGCGTCAAGGCCTTGGAACGCATCGGGGGCGCGGGGGCGCCGAAGTGACGCGCGCCCCGTCGCCCCCGTAGAAGAGGGACATGGCCCACGCCCACGACCCGCTGCCGCCTGCCGTGCGCGAGACGATCGACCTGTGGGTGAGCGACTCGCTCGAGCGCCCCGCCGTGCGCGAGGCGGCCCGCCCCTTCGGCGACGCCGCGGCCTCGGCGCTCGGCGCCTTCCTCGAGGCCGCCTGCCACGGCGGCGTGCAGCCGGCCGACGTGGGGGAGCACGAGGTCCGCCACGCGCTGCTCGACCACGTCGCGGACCTCGATCTGCCGGCCAAGGAGCAGCTCCCCGGCCTCGTGGCGGCCCTGCTGGGCGACCTTGAGGACCAGGGTCGGCTCGCGGGCGGGCGCTCGCTGGCCGCCTTCACGCGCGCGCTCGCGCCCGCTTTCCGCGAGCGCGCCGAGGGCCGCGGCCCCGACCTCACGCGTTCCGCCCAGAAGATCGGTCGCAACGACCCCTGTCCCTGCGGCAGCGGGAAGAAGTACAAGGCCTGCTGCCTGGCGAGGCTCGGCTGAGTCCCGTGCGCCTGCTCCTGGGCAGCGGCGGCCTCTCCACCGAGGCGCGCCGCGAGCTGTGGCGCGCCGAGCTGGGTGACTTCCTGGGGTCGGCCGTCACGCGCCTGCTGTTCGTGCCCTACGCGGTCGCCGACCACGACGGCGTCCTCGCGCGCATGCACGCGCTCGCGCTCCACGCCGGGCGCGAGCTCGTCGGCCTTCACCGGGCCCCGGATCCGCGTTGGGCCGTCGAGGAGGCCCAGGCGCTGTACGTGGGCGTTCAGGCCTCCAACACGCCGTTCTTCGCCATTAGCGGAGATACGGTCACGTACGGGCCCTACGACAGCCTCA
>JANOFW010000453.1:0-10373 GCA_031413835.1 Planctomycetia bacterium | reverse complement strand
CGTCCGGCCCGCGGCGGAAGCGAGCGCGGCAGCATGCTGATGGCGGCGCTGTTCATCTCGCTGCTCCTCGCCGGCCTCTCCGTCGGCCTGCTCGGCGAGGGCATGGCGGCGCGAGCAGGCGTGGTGCGCACCGAGAGCTCCATGCGCGCCCTGGAGGTGGCCGAGGTCGGCCTGGTGCGGGCGGAGCTCGAGCTGGCCAGCCTGCTGGATCCGGGCGGCGACGGCGTGGGCGCGCTCTCGGGCACCTGGGCGGACGGCGCGTTCGGTGTGGTGGTCACGGCGGATCCCGCGATCGCCGAGCGCTTTACGGCCGTGGCGACGGGCACGGTGGGCCTGAGCCGCCGGCGCATCGAGGTGGGGCTGCGCCGCCGTAGCAGCGGGGCCTTCGTCGAGGGTCTGTTCTCCATCGACAGCCTGACTTTCGGCGGCAACTCGGTGAGCGACGCCTACGACACGCGCCTGGGCACCACCTATGCCGCACAGGCCGTCAACACCGACGCCTACGGCAGCTACGCGCTGGCGGCCGGCCACCTCGGCAGCAACACCGGCTTCATCACGCTCATGGGCTCGAGCGTCACCGTGCGCGGCGACGCCGTCCCCGGTCCGGGCCGCTCGGTGTTCGAAAACGGCAACCCGGTCGTCACCGGCGACACGACCGCCCGCGAGGTGGAGCGCGACATGCCGCTCACCCCCCTGGCCACGTTCGCGGCGGCCAACGCGGTGAACCAGAACGGCACCTGGACCGTGGCGGGCAAGGCCCCGACCTGGAACCCGGTCACGAAGTCCCTGCGCGGCAACGCCGGCAGCACGCTCACGCTCGGCCCGGGCACGTACTTCTTCAGCAGCCTGAGCCTCCAGGGCAACGCCACCCTGCGCCTGACGGGCGATGTGAAGATCTACGTGACCGGGAGCATGGATCTGAGCGGCGGCACGCTGGTGAACGCGACCGGCCGGCCAGGGGCCATGCAGGTCTTCGCGCATCCCTACGCCCTGCCCGTCGGCTTCGCGCCCACCTCCACAAGCGTGAAGGTGGCGGGCGGGAACGAGTCGGCGATGGCCCTGTACGGGCCGGCGGCGGCGTTCACCCTTTCCGGAGGCAGCCAGTTCTTCGGCGCCGCGGTCGCGCGCAGCATCGACGTGTCGGGCGGGGTGGACTTCCACTACGACAAGGCCCTCGACGATCTCCTGCTCATGGGAGCGGCGCGTGTCGAGCGGCAGCACTGGCGCGAGCTCGACGAGCCTCGGAGGTGAGCGTGGCCCAACGTCCCGCCTGCCGCCCGCACATGCGTGCGGCCTCCCTCCTGATCGGCGTGGCCGCCCTGCTCGGCACGGTGCCGCGCCTTGGGGCCGAGCCTGAGGTCCAGGTGGCGGCCGCGCCCGGATCTCTCGACGCGCTGCTCGCGGCGGTCACCTCGCCCGCGCCCGAGGCCAGCGTGCGTTCCTTGCTGGAGCGGCCCGAGATCGCCGTCGCCGAACACGGGCTGCGCGCGGCGGGCGCGCTGTGGCACGCGGGAGGGCCGCATGCGGCCGAGGGTCTGCGCGTGCTGGTCGCCCACGCCGAGGCCCCCGTGCGCGAGGCCGCCTTGCGCGGGCTGGGCGTGCTGGGCCTGCGCGGCGAGCCGGGTTCGCGCGGCGAAGCCGCCGTGCGGAAGGCGCTGGAGGCCCGCGAACCGGCCGTGCGCCGCGCGGCCTACGAGGCCGTGGGTCGGATCGGAGGCCCCGACGACGTGCCGTTGCTGGTGCGCGGTCTGGCGAGCGAGGAGCCCGACACGCGGTCGCACGCGCTGCGCGCGCTGCGGACGTTGACCGGAGAGCGGCTCACCACGGATCCCACCCGCTGGACGTACTGGTGGGAGCACTCGCACGAGGCGCTCGAAGCCCAGGTGGCCCTGGCGCTGGGCGCCCTCGAGGCGGGCAGCGAGGAGCTGGAGGCGACCTACGCCTGGTCGATCATCGAGCGACGCGCGTGGATCGCCCGGCCGCTCGCGGAGCAGACCGCCGCACGCTGGCTGGGGGCCTGGGATCCCGAGCAGCGTCGGGACGGCTACCGGCTGGCGGCGATTCTCCGTTACGCACCCCTGGCGAAGGAGGTCGGAGCGGCCGCCCGTCAGGACGCCGAAGGCGTTGCCTCGGAGGCCCGTGCCGCCGCGCAGCGGGCGCTCGGGCTGGTCGCCCCCGGAGGCTAGCCACCCTCTCCTCCAAGGCCCGCTGGCGCTACCATCCGCGCTCCATGGGCCTCTCCGAGACGCACGCTGCGCTGCGCGGCGCGCTGGGCGTACCTAGCCCCGCGCGCGAGCAGGCTCGCGAACAGCTCCTCACCCGGCTCAGGCCCATGCTGGTGCTGTGGTCCGGCACACGCATGTCGCCGCGCTTGAAGTCGCGCATGGAGCCGGAGGACGTCGCGCAGGAGATCATGGCGCGCGTGCTCAAGGGCCTGGACGGCTTCCAGGCGGCTCACGGCGACGGCGAGACGCGCTCCTTCCACGCCTGGCTCTTCACGGTGGGGGAGAACTGCATCCGCGATCTCGTGGCCCGGGAAGACGCGATCAAGCGCCGTCCCCCGGTCCTCCTGAGCGTCTCCCAGACCTCGCCCTCCCAGGCGGCCTACCGGCGCGAGCAGGTCGAGCGCATGCTCCAGGCCCTCGACGCCCTCGAGCCCGAGGATCGCGACGTCATCCGGCTGATCAAGCTGCAGGGCCTGACGGCCGGGGAGGCGGCGCCGCTGCTCGACAAGACCCCCAACGCGGTGCGCATCCAGCTGTGTCGGGCGCTCAAGGCGCTGCACCTGCGGCTGGCCGGCCCGGCCGGCTCGACGAAGGCCGGCGAAACACCTCCCCGGCTTCCCCGCTAGAGATCGACAGCATGGCCCCCCTCGACCCCCCCTCCACGAGCGACGAGATCCTGGCTGACGCCTTGGAGGAGTACCACGGGCGCATCGCCCTGGGCCAGCCCACCGACCCGGCCTCCTACGCGGCGCGCTTGGGGTCGCGCTTCGAGGAGTTCCTCGAGGTGCTGGCGGCCGAGGAGGCGCTCGATCGGGCGATGGCCGAGCCCGAGACAGCGCCCCTGCCGCGGGCCTTCGGGCCCTTCACGCTGGTGAGGGAGGTGGGGCACGGGGGCGTGGGGGTGGTCTTCGAGGCCATCGAGCGCCACCTGGGCCGCACTGTCGCCGTGAAGATCCTGCGCACGGGCATCGACACCGACGAGGACGCCAAGGAGCGCTTCCGGCGCGAGGCCCGCGCCTGCGCCCACGTGCGCCACGATCACATCGTCACCATCCACGGCGCGGGCGAGGCCGAGGGCCAGCTGTACTACGCCATGGACCTGGTGCCGGGCGAGTCGCTCGAGGAGCTGATCAAGGCCGGCCGCGTACCCGAGTCCCGGCGCCTGGCGGGTGAGCTGGCCAAGGTGGCCGATGCGCTCTCGGAGATCCACGCCAAGGGCGTGATCCACCGCGACATCAAGCCCTCGAACCTGATCGTGCGCCCCGACGGCCTGATGATGCTGACCGACTTCGGGCTGGCGCGCGTGGACGGCGGCCTGCGCGTGACCCGCACCGGGCAGTTGCTCGTGACCGGGCATTACGCCAGCCCCGAACAGCTGCTCGGCGACCAGAGGCGCATCGACCGCCGTTCCGACATCTACAACTTCGGCGTGATGCTGTTCCACGCCGTCACAGGGCAGCTGCCGATCCCCACCGACGACTGGAACGTGCTCTACCGCCGCCGGCTGCACGAGCGCCCCCCGGCCCCCCGCAGCATCGCGCCCGAGGTGCATCCCGACCTCGACGGCATCATCTTGAAGTGCCTCGAGCCCGAGGCCGGCGATCGCTACCAGACCGCCGCCGAGCTGGCGGCGCAGCTGCGCAACTTCGCCGCCGGCCGCGCGGTGGACGACCAGGGCGCGTTGTCCCCGTCGGTGCGCTTCGGACGCGGCCTCAAGCGCCGCTGGAAGCCGTTGGCCGCCGCGGCGCTGCTGCTGGTGGGCGCGGGGCTGGGCCTGCGGGCCTGGTGGACCGGGCGGGACGGCACGCTCGAGCTGCGCTATGCGCCGCAGTTTGCTGCGCTCCTGAAGAGCAGCGGACTCGAGGCACCGCCGCCCGCGACCGTCTGGATCAACGAGAAGCAGGTGGGCGCCCTGCCCTGGCGGGGTGACCTCGCACCGGGGGTCCACCGGGGTCAGGTGCGCATCGAGCACGCCGACTTCGAGGCCTACCCCCTGGAGGACGACCCCGAGCAGCCCGATAGGGGCTTCGTCGTCGATGCCGGGGCGCGAGTGGTTCGCGAGGTTCTGCCCATGCCGCGCGCCGGGCTCGGTGGGCTCGGCGGTGTCGGCCGCCTGCTCGAAGGCAGCCACCCGGAGCTTGTTCGGCCTCCCAGCCTGACCCGGGGCCTGTCGGGCGGCGAGGCTCCGGCCGAGCTTCTCATGCCGCGCGGCGCCGTGCGCACACAGGACCTGGCCGAGTGGATGCTGGACATCAACGCCATGGCCTTCGTCCCGGGCGGGCGCCTCGTGCTGCGCCGCGGCAAGGAAGAGCTCTGGACCGCGCCGCTCGAGCTGCCGAGCCCCGAGTCCCATCTCGTTTGCGGGCGCTTCCCCGACGCGGTGCTCGCGCGCATCCGACCCGGCGAGACGCTCACCTTCGGCTGGGTGCCCCCCGTGCCGCCCTCCGGCACACGCCCCGAGGCGCGGGCCTTCGAGGAGACCGTGCGCGTGCTGGCCTCCGACCCCTCCGCCGAGCTCGTCCCCCAGGTCGAGCAGACCTACGCGGCGGCGCACCCGCGCCTGGTCGCCCTCCTCCGGGCCCGCGCCCTGGCCGCCAGCGGCCTCCTCTCTGCCGCCCTCCAGCAGGTGCGCGCCCAGGTCCGCGATCCCCTGCGCGACCGTCTGGCCCTCGAAGAGCTCGTGCGCGTCCTGCGCCAGGTTGGCGTCTACACCCAGCTCGAGCAGGACATCGACGACTTCCTTCGCGGCCAAGGCCCCGCGCCGCGACTCTGCACACGCTAGCCAGGGGCGCAGGAGCTTCTGGGTCACGCGGAACCCCGGAAACGACTCCGGAGACTCCCCGCTTGACCAGATGACTCGGGCACGGTGCTCGAGCAGGTAGAGCGATGGAACCCGGTCGGGCGGCTCGGTAGAGTCTCCCGCCGGATGTGGCCGCAGGGCCGGCTTTCTGGCCTCGGGAGGTTCGACATGAACATGCGCAACATGGGTTGGAAGGTGGGCCTGTGGGCCCTGGTCGTGGGGGCTGTCGCAGGCACGGGCTGTGGCGCCAAGGACGACGCCGGCACGAGCGTGGGCGGCGGAGGCAACGCGCCCGTGAGCGAGCTCGCGGCCGTGGACCCGGCCAACGACGCCGCCTACCGCGCGTGGCTGAAGGCCAACGAGGTGGAGTCCCCCGAAGTGAGCCTGAGCGGTCATCGCGGGCCGGGCGGGGACGCAGCGGGCTGGCCTCTCCTGCCGCGCGGCGACGTGCGCCTCGAGGGGCTGAGCGTCTGGCGCCTCGAGGTGGACGTCATGGCCTTCGAGCCTGAGGCGGGCGGCGTGCTGGAGTTCCGCAAGGGCAAGAACGTGCTCTGGCGCGACTCGGTCCCGTTCTCTCCGGCCTCGCGCATCGTGCAGGGTGGGCTGCCCAAGAGCGTGCTCGACGCGGTCAAGGTGGGCGACACGGTGAGCTGGGGCATCGTCTACGACAAGCAGCCCAAGCGCTCCCTGCTGGCCGAGTTCAAGGTGGTCCACAAGCCCTCGGCGGCCAAGCAGATCGATCGGCTCGAGAACGACCGCCAGAACGCGCGCCAGTCCGCCAAGGTGAAGAGCCTGGGCCGCAACCAGGCGCTGCTCAACAACAGCCTCTACGCCGAGGCCCTGCGCGGCTACATGGATCTGGCGGTGGGCGAGTCCAACGACCCCATCGTGCAGGAGGCCTGCTACCGCATCGTCGAGTGCCTGCGGCGCCTGAGGCTGGACGAGTCCCTGCTCTACATCGACGCCATGGCCCTGGCGGCCAACAAGAAGGGCAAGACCGGGCCCGGCATCCAGCCGGGCGTGGGCGGTCCGGCCCCCGAGGCCGGCCTGCCGAACGCGGGCGAGTACGTCCCCTCGGGCCCCAAGCCCCTGCCGGAGCCGACTCCGCCCAACCCGGTCCCGCCCACCCCGCCGGCGCCCGTCCGGCCGCTCCCGACCGATCCCAACACCCGTCGCGGGGTCGCGGCGGTCGAGGCGCAGGCCGCGGACGGGCACAAGCGCTTCGTCGAGGCCGAGGCCGCCGCGCGGCAAGGGGCCGACCAGCTCGGTGCCGCGCAAGCCAAGACGGACGCGCTGCGCAGCGCGCTTGAAGCCGCGATGGGCACGGCGTCCGAGGCGGAGGCGCGCGCTGCGCTGATGGCGGCGGAGGCAGCCCTGGAGAAGGCCAAGGCCGAGGCGGCCGCCACGGCGGACGCTCAGGGCGCTGCAGCCCACGACCAGACCATGCTGGAGAAGCTGCGCGAGATGGCGCTGGCCGGTCCTCCGCGTCACGAGCCGGGCAACCCGGACGCGAACTGGAAGGCCATGGCCGAGCGGGCCAAGCAGTCCGACACCGAGGCGGACGCCCGTTTGGCGAAGGCCACCCAGCTCGACATGCTTGCTGACGCGGCGGAGGCGGCGGGCAAGTCGGATGCGGCGGAGATGCGCGCAGCGGCCGATGCCGCGGCGCTGGCTGCTGCGGCAGCGCGCCAGAAGGCGGACGACGCTCAGGAGCGGGTCGAAAAGGCCTTCCTGCAGCTGCCTCCGGGCGTGCCTGGCGCTCCCCCCACGGGTCCGGCCCCGGCGGACAAGGTCCTTGTGCTCACGGGTTGGGCAGAGCGGCTCAGCAGCGAGGCCGCAGCGCTTCTGGCGGCGGCCGAGGCCAAGGCCAAGGAAGCCCACGAGGCGGATGCGGCGGGTGACCCGAACGCGGCGAGCCTGCTCGATGAGGCCAAGGATGCCAAGCAGGCTGCGGACCTGGCCGACCAGCGCGCCCGGGCCGCCAAGGAGGCGCTCGACGCGCTCTTGCTCAGCCTGGAGCCCACGCCTCCCGGCGGCGGTTAGCCCCGCTCGTTGGTCTCCCGCGCTCACCGGCGCCGCCGCGAAGCCCCTCGGGGCGTCGCGGCGGCGCTTCTGATTGGGGGGCGTCGTCGCCCCGCGCCATGCTTCCGGGCGGTGCGTGTATCGATCTTGTAAGGCAGATCACGTCGGCGCGGGTGCCGGCACGGCCCGGCTACACTCCCGCCTCGCTTGGGTGGAGCAGGTGCCCCGAGACGCCGGAGGATCGCCGCCATGCGCATCAGCGACATCTCGTTCCGCAAGCGTTTCGTCGGGTTGACGGTCATCTTCCTGCTGGGCTACGGCGCCCTGGTCTGGGTCGCCGCCAGCACCCTGTCGCAGGTCATGATCAACGGGCCGCTCTACGAGGGTCTGGCGCGCGACAAGGACCTCATCTCCGACATCGTGCCGCCCGTGCTCACGGTGCGCGGCCCCACGCTCCTGGCCCACCAGCTGATCAATGCCCCCAACGCCACGCGCCGGCAGGGCGTGGTCGAGGACATCGAGGCCGCCAAGAAGACCTACGCCGAGACGCGCCTGCGCTGGGAGGCGCGGCTCAAGGGCGCCGGGGAGGAGTACGGCGCCCTACGCAAGCAGCTGTTCGGGACGGGCCCTGGCGAAGGGGCGGCGCACGCGAAGGCCGAGGTGATCCTGGCCAACCTCGACAAGCTGGTGGAGCTGCCCCAGTCCGACTCGGGCGGCCAAGCCGAGGCGCTGCTCGCGGCGATCGACGACACCTACTTCGACCACCTGGGCGAGATGAACAGGAACCTCAAGGACCTCCAGGCGCTGGTGGCCGCGGGCGAGGAGACGGCGCGCGAGGAGGTGGCCGCCGGGCGGCGCACGGCGGTGATCGTGACCCTGGCGTTCGTGGTGTTGCTGGGAGTGGCGTTCTTCTTCGTCACACGCTCGATCATGGGTTCGGTGGCCACCCTCAACGACCGCATGCGCGAGATGGCCCTGGCGGACACCGATCTCTCGGCGCGCCTCGACATCAAGAGCAAGGACGAGATCGGCCAGCTGGCGCACTGGATCGACGCCTTCGTCGAGAAGATCGCCAAGCTCGTGCGGGCGGTGAAGAAGTCCACCATCCAGCTGCGCAGCACCGCCACCGAGATGGCTGCCACGAGCCACGAGCAGCAGTCCACGGTCAGCAGCTTTGGCGCCTCCAGCACGCAGATCGCGGCGGCGGTCAAGGAGATCAGCGCCACCGGCACCGAGCTGATGCAGACCATGAACGAGGTCGGGCAGGTGGCGCGCGACTCGACCACGATCGCCAACGAGGGCCGCTCGAGCCTGGGCGAGATGCAGGCCTCCATGGGCCAGCTGGCGACGAGCAGCGGGTCGATCTCCTCCAAGCTCTCGGCCATCAACGAGAAGGCGCGCGACATCACCGGCGTGGTCACGACCATCACCAAGGTGGCCGACCAGACGAACCTGCTCTCGGTGAACGCGGCCATCGAGGCCGAGAAGGCGGGCGAGTACGGCCGCGGCTTCCTGGTGGTGGCGCGCGAGATCCGGCGCCTGGCCGACCAGACCGCCAGCGCCACCCTCGACATCGAGCACACCGTCCAGCAGATGCAGGGTGCGGTCTCCGCGGGCGTCATGGAGATGGACAAGTTCGCCGCCCAGGTGCGCAAGAGCGTCGAAGAGGTCGATGCGCTCGGCGGCAAGCTGGGGCAGATCATCGAACGCGTGGACCTGCTGACCACCCGCTTCGACACGGTCAACGAGGGCATGACCAGCCAGTCGGTGGGCGTGCGGCAGATCAACGAGGCCATGGGCAGCCTGGCGGAGAACGTCCGCACCACCGGCCAGTCGCTCTCCGAGTTCACCTCCGCCGCCGAGGAGATGAAGGCGGCCGTGGACGGCCTCAAGGGTGAGTTGGGCAAGTTCAAGCTCGAGGACTGAGCCGGACCCCGATGCGCGTCCACGTCCTCCACCTGTCCGTCGGCGGCGAGCGCTACGCGATCCCCACCGCGCACGTGGTGGAGGTCGTGCCGGCCGTGCCGTTGCGCGCCCTGCCCGGCACGCCGCCCGAGGTGGCGGGGCTGCTCGCCTACCGCGGCCGGATCCTGCCCGTGGTGGACCTCGCGCGTCGGCTGGGCCGCCCGCCGGCGCCTGCGGCGCTCTCGACGCGCATCGTGGTCTGCGAACGGGCCCTCGACACGCAGAGCACCGGACCGGCCAGCGGGAGCATGAGCGACAGCCGGCCCCTGCTCGGGGTGCTGGCCGGTGACGTCACGCGCGTCGGGGAGCTCGATCCAGACGTCGAGGGCTCGCATCCCGGTGTGCGCCCCGAGGGGCTCACCCCCGTGGGCCGCGTCACGTTCGACGAGGGCGGCCTGGTGCAGCTCGTGAGCCTCGAGGGTCTCCTGGGAGCGGAGCTCTTGGCGCTCCTGGACGGGGCCTCCGCGGAGCTCCTCGAGGCCCAGGTGGCCGAGGCGAAGCGCACGGCCGCGGAAGGGGCCGCGTGAGCCTGGCCCGCCTCGCTGCCGTGCTCGCCGACTCCACCGGCATCGACGTCGAGACGCTGGGCCGAGGTGGCCTCGCGCAGGCGCTCGTGGGTCGCTGCGACCCAGAGAACGAGGGTGCACTGGCGAGCTACGCAGAGCGCATCGCCACGGACACGGAGGCCCGCGGCCTGCTGCTCGCGGACCTGCTGGTGCACGAGACCTCGTTCTTCCGCTACCCGGGCTCCTTCGCCCTGATCGTCGAGGAGGTGCGGCGGCGCAGCACGGCCGGCGCTCCCCTGGTGCGCGTGCTCTCGGCGCCGTGCAGCACGGGACAGGAGCCGGCGTCGGTGGTGATGGCGCTGCTGGAGGCGGGCCTCCCCGGGGCGGCGGTGCAGGTGGACGCGGTGGACGTGAGCGCGGCCGTCGTGGAGAGCGCGCGTCGCGGCGTGTTCGGACGCGCGGCCCTGCGCGGGCTCTCGGCCGAGCGTCGCGCGCGCTTCACGACGCCGGACCCGGAGGGAGCGCGGCTCACGGCCGAGATCCAGGCGCCCATCCGCTACCTCAGCGGCGACCTGCTCGACCCGCTCTTCGGCATCGACGGCCTGCGCTACGACCTCGTGCTCTGCCGCAACCTGCTGATCTACCTGGGCCCCGCGGCCCGCGAGCGTCTCTTGCGCACGGTGAGCCGCCTCCTGGCCCCCGGCGGCGTCGCGCTCCTCGGCCATGCCGAGGTGGCGGCGGCGCGGCTGGTGGGACTCGTGCCGAGCGGGCCGGCCGAGGCCTACGCCGTCGTGTTGGACCGGCCGCGGGCGGCGCCGTCGCCCGCGCCCGTGCAAGCGACCCGCAGCGCGCCGC
>JANOFW010000452.1:0-5062 GCA_031413835.1 Planctomycetia bacterium | reverse complement strand
GCCCGGGGCGTTGGACTCCACCGCGGCGCCCTGGCGCGCCCAGCGGCCTTGGCGCACCCATTTCCATGTGCCGGTCTTCCGCGCGCACGCGGTGCCGCCGCTCAAGACCACCCAGGGCGAGCTCGACCGGGTGTTGGCCCGGGTCGCTCAGGGCGGTGCCACGCGCCACCTCGAGTTCGAGACCTACACCTGGGAGGGGCTACCCGAGGACGAGCGCCGCGCCGGCAGCGGCTTCGACCTGGGTGAGGCCCTGGCGAAGGAGCTCGAGCACGTGCTGGCCGTGCTCGCGCGCCACGGTTCGCTTCGAGAGGGTGCGCGGCCCGAGCGCGCGCCCGCCTCCACGTCGGAGCGCTGAGCGTGGGCGCGGCCCCTCTGCGCACCGTGTTGATCGTGGTCAGCGACCGGGCCGCCGCGGGCCTGCGACCAGACGCCACGGCTGCGCTGCTCCGGCCAGTGCTCGCCGCGCAGGGTTGCGATCTGGCCGCGGTGGTCGTGGTGCCCGACGAGCGGGAGCGCATCGCCTTCGCCATCCGGGCCGCCGCCGCAGAGGCCGACCTGGTCTTGACCACCGGGGGCACGGGGGTGGCGCCGCGCGACGTGACGCCCGAGGCCACCCGCGACGCTCTGGACCTGGAGGTCCCTGGCCTGGGCGAGGAGATGCGCCGGCAGAGCGCCGCCCGCACGCCCAAGGCGCTGGGCAGCCGCGCCTTGGGGGGCGTCCTGGGCCGGGCCGTCGTCGTGAACCTGCCCGGCCGCCCCGAGGGGGCCGTGGAGTGTTTCGGCTTCGTGGCCCCCGTCCTGGCCCATCTCTCGGCCCTGCGCCGAGGGCCCGTCGCCGACGCCAGCCACGACCCCACCGCCCGCTGAGGGGGGACGATTCCGGCCCCACGGGCGGCTACCATGGCCGCCCCGGCGCGGGTCTCGTCTCGGAGGAGCGTTCCATGAGCTTCAGGTCCCTCACGTCGTGGCCCTCGTGGCGCGCGCGCGCCCGGGTCTCGTTCGCGCTCGTCGCCCTCTTCCTCGTCGTCGGCGGCTGTGGCAGCGGCGGCAGCACGACCACCCAGGCCGAGTTCTTTCTGCAGGCCATCGGCCCGGCGGGTGGCGTGGCCTCGGCCGGTCCCGTGCACCTGGTGCTGCCCCCGGGTGCGCTCCTCGTGGACACCAGCATCGCGATCCTGCCCGAGCTCAACCCCATCCCGATCCAGGCGCCGCCCTTCGACCCCTGCGCCTACGACTACCTCGGCCCGATCTACTGCTGCGGCCCGATCGCCCTGCTCTTGAACGTCTCCGGCGTGCTGCGCGTCGGCTACGACGCGACGTTGATCCCGCCGGGCTTCACGGAGGGCGACCTCGTCCTGCTCGTCTCCGACAACGTCAACAACGTGATGGTCCCCAAGACAGGATCCAGCGTCACCCAGAACCAGCTGCTCGACTTCTTCGAGGACACGGCCTTCGACGAGCTCAGCCACGTGGCCATCGGCATCCGCAGCTGTCCCCTGGGGCTGATCCTGGTGCAGAACAACCCGGTGCAGATGAACGCCAAGCCCGCCGTGGCGCAGGGCCCCATGGGTGGCGGGCCCGAGCTCTACATCGTCGATCCCCTCGAGCTCGCGTCCCCGGCGCTGGTGGACACCTCGTTCCTGCCCTTCAACGCCTTCCTCGCCTCGCCCTCGGGCGACCGCGTGCTGCTGCTGGCCTCCAGCCAGCTGATCCAGGGCAGCGCGCTCTACACCCTGCCGCTGCCCGGCGGCGGTTCGCCCGTGGAGGTCTTCGCCGAGGACTTCGACGCAAGCCTCTTCCTGCAGGCCTACGACCCCTTCTTCGGCTGGCTCAAGGGCTCGGCGCAAGACGAGGTCTTCGCGGTCTTCTACCACCCCACGCTGATGTCGATGGGGACTCCCACCGGCCCCCTGAACACCTACGAACTGCACCGCCGCGACGCGCTCGCCGCGCTGCCCGCGGTCGAGATGCACGAGCGCGACGCCGAGGTCTACTTCCCCGACGACCTGCGTCAGTCCGACGACGGCTCCAGCGCCATGGTCCGCTGGGAAGCCAACTTCGTGGAGGAGGAGCCTCCCCCCAAGGAGGCGCAGCTCGCTCCCGGGGCGGTGGACGTGATCGACGCGCCCTCCGGGGCGCCCGCCTCCCTGGGTCAGATCCAGCCCAACTCGTTCGGCTCCTCGCCGCGCTTCATGACGACCTCCAGCGACCTCTACGTGATCTCGAACGGCACGCTGGTCGAGCGCTGGGAACGCGACGGCGACTTCGTCGGCACGCTCTTCGACCCCGGGTTCGACGGCGAGACGCTGGTCGATTTCGCCCTGGCGCCCGACGACGAGACCTTCGCCATGGTCGTGGACGTGCGGGTCTTCCTCGGCGACCTGCAGCAGGGCTTCAGCACGATCCAGACCGAGCTGCGCATGGGCACGTTGACCGACGGCACGCTTGACACGTTTTCCTTCTTCTCGCAGCTGACCGTGGAAGAGCTCGTCTGGCATCCCCAGGGCACGGGCGTGTTCCTCGACTTCTCCGGCTTCGGGACCGGCTTCTACCGGCTGCTAGACGACAAGGGCGACTACATCACAGAGCAGCTGCTGCCCGTGGACGGCATGCAGCACCTGGACGTGAACCGCGTGGACGGCCGCATCCTGGTCCTCTTCTCAGATGCGCAGTTCACGCTCACCACGGCCGAAGCCATCCCCCAGGGCCTCTACGTCAGCCCGGCCGACGGCAGCGACTTCCAGTTCGTCGACATGCCGGGCCTGCTCGATCCGGTCCAGGCCCGCTGGATCGAGTCCTGGCGCAACCAACCCGGCATGGGCAGCGCGCGCGTCCGCTGAGCCTCGGGGGGCCGGGGGGGCGCGTTTCCGGGCCCGTCGTCGCCGGCCGTTCGTAGGCTGGCAGGTCACGCCGCGCCACGCGCCGGGTTTGAGGATCGGCGTCCGGACGGTACGGTGGCCGCCTCATGGCCGCCTCGCCCTACCGGCTCCGCCGTCCCGTGCGCTTCGTGACCGCGGCGGCGCTCTTCGACGGCCACGACGCGGCCATCAACATCATGCGCCGCATCCTGCAGGACGGCGGGGCCGAGGTGGTCCACCTGGGCCACAACCGCTCGGTCAGCGAGGTGGTCGAGACCGCCATCGAGGAGGACGCCCAGGCGATCGCCGTCTCCTCCTACCAGGGCGGGCACAACGAGTACTTCCGCTACATGAAGGACTTGCTGCGCGAGAGCGGTGCGGGCCACGTGAAGATCTTCGGGGGCGGCGGGGGCGTGATCGTGCCCCACGAGGTGGCGGCGCTCCACGCCTACGGCATCGACCGCATCTTCACGCCGGAGGACGGCCGCCGCTTGGGCCTCACGGGCATGATCGACGTGATGCTCGAGCAGGCCGACTTCGAGCCGCCCTCCGAGGTCGCGCTCGTGGGTCCCGTCCCGCGCCTCACGCCCGTCTCGCGTCGCCTGCTGGCCCAGTGCCTCACGCGCGCCGAGAGCCTCGGCTTCCCCTCCTCGCCCCTGGCGCGGGCGCTCAAGGCCCAGGTGGAGGCGCTGGCGCCTTCCCGACGCGCAGCGGTGATCGGCGTCACGGGCACGGGCGGCGCGGGCAAGTCCAGCCTGAGCGACGAGCTGGTGCTGCGCTTCCTGGAGGCCGCGCCCGAGGGGACGGTGGCGGTCCTGAGCGTGGACCCCACGCGCGAGAAGACCGGCGGCGCGCTGCTGGGCGACCGCATTCGCATGAACGCGCTGCCCCACGCGCGCGGCTTCATGCGCTCCTTTGCCACGCGCGGCTCGCGCGGCGAGCTCTCCGGCGCTCTGGCCGACGCCGTGCGCTTCTGCCGCGTCGCCGGCTTCGACTGGATCCTGGTGGAGACCTCGGGCATCGGCCAGGGCGACGTCGCCGTCCGCGACCTGGCCGACCTCTCGCTCTACGTCATGACGCCCGAGTTCGGCGCCGCCAGCCAGCTCGAGAAGATCGGCATGCTCGACTACGCCGACCTCGTGGCGGTGAACAAGTTCGACCGTCGCGGCGGCGAGGATGCCGTGCGCGACGTCCGCAAGCAGGTGCGCCGCAACCGCAAGGACTTCGCCGGGGCCGAGGCCGACCTGGGCGTGTTCGGCACGGTGGCCAGCCGCTTCCGCGACCCGGGCGTGGACGCGCTCTTCGCGGCCCTGTGCCGCAAGTCCGGTGCGCTGGGCCTCAGGATGCCGCGCCTCGCGCCGCCGGCCGCGCTCGCGCCCACGAACGGTCACCCGGCGCCGGCGCTGCTGCCGGCCGACCGCGTCGGCTACCTGGCCGAGATCACGGCGGCGTGCCGCAAGCACCGGACCTTCGCCGAGGAGCAGGCCGAGCGTGCGCGCGACGCGGCCAGCCTCGCGCGCGCGGCGGCCCTGGTGGAGCCCGAGAGCCGCGCCGGCGTCGAGCTGGGTCTCGCCAAGGCGCGCGCGCGCCTCGACCCGCGCTGCGCGGCCCTGCTCGCGGCTTGGCCCGGCGTGCGCGCGGCCTACGCGGGCGACACCTTGAGCTACGCGGTGCGCGAGCGCACCGTCTCGGTGCCCCTGACGAGCACCTCGCTCTCGGGCACGCTGATCCCCAAAGTGGCGCTGCCGCCCACGGACGAGCCGGGCGAGGTGCTGCGCTACCTGCTGCTCGAGAACCTGCCCGGCGAGTTCCCCTACACCGCGGGCGTCTTCCCGGTCAAGCGCACCGACGAGGATCCCAAGCGCCAGTTCACCGGCGAGGGCGGTCCGGCGCGCACCAACAAGCGCTTCCACTACCTCTCGCGCAACGACGAAGCCAAGCGGCTCTCCACGGCCTTCGACAGCGTCACCCTCTACGGCGAGGACCCGCATTCCCGGCCTGACATCTACGGCAAGGTGGGGGAGAGCGGCGTCTCGATCTGCACGCTCGACGACATGAAGGTGCTCTACCAGGGCTTTGACCTGTGCGATCCGAACACCTCCGTGAGCATGACGATCAACGGCCCGGCGCCGGTGATCCTGGCGATGTTCTTGAACGCCGCCATCGACCAGCAGGTCGAGCGCTTCCGGGCCCAGCACGGCCGC
>JANOFW010000451.1:0-1942 GCA_031413835.1 Planctomycetia bacterium | reverse complement strand
GGTTGTGACGTTAGAACTGAACGAGCCATCAAGCTTGCAACGCGATCGCAATATCTAGCGGTGACCACGAGCAAGATGTGACTGTCGTCGACGAGGGCAAGCCTGCTCGCACCGAGAAACAGCGTGTGTGGGCAGCGCCGTACTACTGGGCCGCCTGGGTTCTCTGGGGACTGCCCGAATAGCCGCCCCGGTGGCGGAGGTGGGGCGCCACAGGCGATGCCGCAGTCGCGCACGCTCCGGTACCGGATGCGGACGCCGTCGGGGCGAGGGGTAGGATCCCTCGCTCTCCCCGGAGGCGCGGCGCGTGAAGTTGCACGAGTACCAGGCGAAGGAGCTGTTCCGCAGGGCCGGGATGGCGGTGCCCAGGGGCGAGGTCGTCGTCACGGCGGCGGAGGCCAAGGCGGCCTTTGCGAGATTAGGCGGGGGCCTGGCGGTGGTGAAGGCGCAGGTGCATGCGGGGGGCCGGGGCAAGGGCGGGGGGGTCAAGCTGGTGCGCTCGGCCGAGGAGGCCGGGAGCGCGGCGACGGCCATCCTGGGGCGGCCGCTCGTGACGCCGCAGACGGGCCCGGAGGGGGTCGTCGTGAGGAAGCTGCTGGTCGAGGAGGGCCTCGACTTGAAGCGCCAGCTCTATGCGGCCGTGCTGCTCGATCGCCAGGCCGAGACGCCCATCCTGATGGCCAGCGCCGAGGGCGGGATGGAGATCGAGTAGTTCGCGGCCAAGAGGCCCTAGGCGATCCAGCGCGTGGTGGTCGACCCGCCGACCGGGCTGGCGGGCTTCCGCGCGCGACGCCTGGCCTTCGCCCTGGGGGTCGAGAGAGACCTGGTGCCGGCGCTGGCGAGCGTGCTCAAGGGGCTGGCCAAGGTCTTCGTCGAGTCGGACGCGAGCATGGTCGAGGTCAATCCGCTGGTGACCACGGGCGACGGCCGGGTCGTGTGCCTGGACGGCAAGGTGACGCTCGACGAGAACGCGCTCTTCCGCCACAAGGACCTGGCCTCGCTGCGTGACATCGGCGAGGAGGACCCGGCCGAGGTCAAGGCCCGCGAGGCCGGCCTCTCCTACGTCAAGCTGCACGGCAACATCGGCTGCCTGGTCAACGGCGCGGGCCTGGCCATGGCCACCATGGACGTGGTCAAGCTCCACGGCGGCGAGCCGGCGAACTTCCTCGACGTCGGCGGGGGCGCCACCGAGCAGCAGGTCACCACCGCCTTCAAGCTGATCCTCGAGGACCCGGCCGTGAAGGGCATCCTGGTCAACATCTTCGGCGGCATCATGAAGTGCGACGTCGTGGCGCAGGGCGTGGTCAACGCCGCCAAGGCCCTCAAGATGAAGCAACCCCTCGTGGTGCGGCTCGAGGGCACCAATGTCGAGCAGGGCCGCAAGATCTTGAAAGCGAGCGGGCTGGCCATCACCGCCGCGGCCGACATGGCCGACGCCGCCCAGAAGATCGTGGAGGCCGTCCGGTGAGCATCCTGGCCAAGAAGACCACGCGCCTGATCACCCAGGGCATCACCGGCTCGGCGGGTCTGTTCCACACCTTGGGCTGCCGCGACTACGGCACGCAGGTGGTGGGCGGCGTCACGCCCGGCCGCGGCGGCTCGGAGGTCGAGGGCTTCCCGGTCTTCGACACCGTGGCGCAGGCCGTAGCCAAGACCGGCGCCAACGCCTCGATGATTTTCGTGCCCGCGCCCTTCGCCGCCGACGCGGTCGAGGAGGCCGTGGAGGCCGGCATCCAGCTGATCGTGTGCATCACCGAGGGCATCCCGGCGCTCGACGAGACGCGCATGAAGCGCGTCGTCACGGCTGCCGGCGCGCGCCTGATCGGCCCCAACTGCCCCGGCATCATCAGCCCCGGCCTCACGACTGAGGGCGTCCTCGGGGTTGTGGACGGCAAGCGGGGACCGCGAGGCCCCCATCGCTTCACCGCCGACAAGCGGCGGCGCG
>JANOFW010000450.1:0-9181 GCA_031413835.1 Planctomycetia bacterium | reverse complement strand
GCCGCGTGGTGGCCGGCGCGCTGGTGCGCGGCCGCTGGCAGGGGGTGGAGGAGGCCGCCCGCGCGCTCAGGCCCGGACAGCGCGTGCGCGCCGAGCAGGTGCTGCTCACGCTGGTGGAGCCCGGCGACCTGCGCGTGCGCTCGCAGATCGCCGAGGCCCAGCTCTTCCAGGTCGCCGAGGGCTCGAAGGGCACGATCTCCCCCACCGCCGCCGAGGAGCTGCTCCTGCCCGTCACGCTGCGCTTCCTCTCGCCCGCCGGCGTGGAGGGCAAGCACGACGTGCTGCTCTCGCTCGACGCCGGCGACCCGCGCTTGCTGCCCGGTCTCACGGGCAAGCTCAAGCTGCGCACGAAGGAGCGCAACGACGTGCTCACCGTGCCCGAGTCCTGCGTGCTGAAGGAGGGCGAGAGCGCCAAGGTCTTCGTGCGCGCCGAAGGCGTCACCAGCGAGCGGGTGGTGAAGCTGGGCGCCACCAGCGAGGGCCGGGTCGAGGTCCGTGAGGGCCTGACGGCCGGCGAGCGCGTCCTGCTCAAGCCCCCGACGCCGGCGAAGTGACGCAGCCACCGATGGGACGCCTCGTCTCCCGCCTGCTGCCGCTGCTGCCGATCGCGCTCGCCGCCTCGGCGCTCGCGTTGGCGCTGGGCGGCGGGCGCGCGACGGCCGAGGACGGCCCGCCGGCGGCGCCCGCGGCCTCCCCCCCGGCGGCTCCCGCCTCCCCCCGCGCCCCCCTGGACATCGTCGGCGCCCTCCGCCGCGGGGTGGACTACCTGCTCCTGTCGCAGAACAAGGACGGCTCCTGGGGCACGCCGGCGAGCAACCTGTGGGACATCTACGCGCCCGCCCCGGGCTCGCAGCACGCCTTCCAGGTGGCCTCCTCGGCGCTGGCGCTCTCGGGCCTGCTCGAGTCGGGCGACACGCGTCCCGAGGTGGCCGCGGCGGTCGAGAAGGCACGCGGCTGGCTGATCGCCAAGCACGCCGTGGGACGCCCCACGCTCGACGTGCTCTACAACGTCTGGGCCCACGCCTATGCGCTGGCGGGCTTCGCCCGCCTGCTCGCGCGCGAGACCGACGCACAGCGCCGCGCCGAGCTGCGCGGCGCCGCGGAGGCCGCCGTGGACCGGCTCGACCGCTTCCAGTTCGCCGAGGGCGGCTGGGGTTACTACAACTTCGACGAGAAGACCAAGCGGCCGGGGCCGGGCTCGACCACGTTCACCACGGCCACCTGCCTGGTAGCCCTGCACATGGCGCGCGAACAGGGCGTGAGCGTGCCCGAACGCCTGATCCCGCGCGCGTTGACCGACCTCGAAGCCTGCCGCTACCCGGACGGATCCTTCGCCTACGGCTACTACATCCACCTGCACCCGCGCCTGGGGGTCAACCAGATCAAGGGCAGCCTGGCGCGCTCGCCGGCCTGCCTGCTGGCGCTCGATCTGTGGGGCAGGAAGATCACGCCCGCCCAGGCCGAGACGGCGCTCGACAACCTCGAGAAACACGGCCACTTCCTGCAGATCGCGCGCAAGTACCCCTTCCCCCACGAGGCCTGGTACCAGAACTCGGGCTACTTCTGCTTCTACGGCTACTACTACGCCAGCCAGCTGGTGGAGCTCGCGCCGGAGGCCTCGCGCGCAGGCCACCTCGAGGCCATCGCGCGCCGGCTGGTGCCGCTCCAGGAGAAGGACGGCTCGTGGTGGGACTACCAGATCTTCAACTTCCACAAGGCCTACGGCACCGGCTACGTGCTCGTGGCGCTGGCCCGCGCCGCTAAGAGCCCGTCCCGGTAGCGTCGCCTCGGAACGGGACGCCGACGACACGGGCTCCTAGTAGTGATTGCTGCGCAGCGATCCCGGCATGCGACCGCCCGCGACCTACCGGGGGTCGAACCCCTTTTCATCACGTCCCGGCGAACGGGTCATGTGCGCAGCAGGCTGAGCAGGCGCAGGCGCGGCCCCATCCAGCGCTGGCGCAGGAGGGTGCCCCAGCCCGAGGGCTGGGCGCCGCTGTGGGCCTCGGCGGCGTTGCGCGCGCTGCGCAGCTCGGTCAGGAGCGTGTCGGCGTCGGCACGGCGCGGATGCTCAGGCGCCAAGGCCGCCACGGCCGTCCGCAGACGGTCTTCCTCCGCGGCTTGCAGCGCCGCGAGCAGCGAGCGCAGACCGAACATGAGCATGCGCAGCGACTGGCGCTGGAAGGTGAGCCCGTAGGCGATGCGCGCCTGGAGATCCTGGAAGGCCGCCACCTGGCGCTGCCAGCGCTCGAGGTCCTCCTGGAAGCGCCGCAGCTCGAGCTCGGCGCGCCGCGCCAGGTTCCAGTACCAGGTGAGCTCGCTGGTCCAGATCAGCTGGCCCGTGGTCAGTTTCAGCTCGAGCGCCGCCTCCAGCGAGACGAGACGCTCGAAGGCTCGGTCCTGCGCGCTGGGGTCGGGCACGCCGGCCCCGGGGCCCAGGAGGCCCAAGCCCGCCGGCGCCGTGAAGCTCACCCGGAAGCGCGTGTACTGCTCCAACGCGCCGCCGAGCTCGGCGTAGAGCGAGGCGGCCTCGCGCACCACCACGTCCCAGGCCTCGGGCGTGAGGATGCGGCTCGCTCCGTCGGTGGCAGGCGCCCAACGCGGCTCCTCGCCGATGCGCTTCAAGCGCCCTGCCATGCGGCCCACCCGCGGCTCGAGGATCGAGGTCCAGGCGTCGAAGAGCGCATGGTCGGTGGGCGTCTTGCGCGGCGGGGTCTTGAGCTCGGTGAGCTGCCCCTCGAGAGTCAGCACGAAGGCGCGCAGGTCGAGCGGACCCTGGGGTGCCTCGAGCAGGCGCTGCGGATCCGCTTCCTCCGCAGGCGGTGCCACGGGGGGCGCGGGGGGCGCGGGGGGCGGATCCTCGGCCCAGGCCACGGCGCGCAGCGCCGACGCCACGGCGAGCAGGACGGCGAGGGCGGTGGCGCCACGCACGGGAGGGGCTCCACGAAGCGACTGCGCGCCATGGTAGCGTCGGCAGCATGTCGCGTGCGCGAGGCCGCCTCTCCTTGACCCGCCGCGAGGTCCTGGCGGCCTCGGGCGCGGCCCTGCTGGCCGCCGGCTGCGAGCCGCGTGGCGGGGCGGGCGTGCCCGAGGCGTTGCTGGGCCCGCTCGTGGGCCACACCACCGACACCACGACGGCCCTCTGGGTGGCGGCCGAGCCGCGCTCCAGCCTGAGCGTGCGCTGGCGCCGAGCAAGCGACGCGGCTGGGGCCGCGCAGGATCTGGCGCCGCTCGAGGCCGACCCCCACAACGCCGCCGTCTACCGCCGCACGCTCACGGGCCTCGTCCCCGACACGCGCTACGTCTACCGCGTGTTCTGGAACGAGCACACGGAGGAGGGCTGGGCCGGCTCGCTGCGCACGGCGCGCGCCCCCAGCGCCCCCGGCCTCACGCGCATCGGCGTCTCGTCGTGCATGAAGCCCAAGTTCCCGGGCACGTCCTTCGAGCTCATGCGCCTCGAGCAGCCCCACTTCCACCTGCTGCTGGGCGACAACGCCTACAGCGACAGCACGCGGCGCGAGGTGATCTGGCAGGCGCACCGCGAGATGCGCTCCGTGCCGCAGCTGGCGGCCTTGCTGCGCCACGTGCCCACCTACGCCATCTGGGACGACCACGACTACGGCGGCGACGACGTGGACGGCACGCTCGAGGGCAAGCACCGCTCGCTCGCCTGCTTCCGCGACCTGTTCGCCAACCCCGGCTACGGCCTGCCGGAGGTGCCCGGCATCTTCTCGCGTTTCCTGTGGGGCGACGTGGAGGTGTTCCTGCTCGACGTGCGCTTCCATCGCTCCCCGGGCAAGTCTCCCGACGGCCCGGAGAAACGCGTCTTGGGCGCGGCCCAGTTCGAGTGGCTGGCCACGGGCCTCGCGGCCTCGAAGGCGCCCTTCAAGCTGATCTGCTCCGGCAGCGTGCTGGAGGCCCACGAGAGCGACACCTGGCGCGACTACCCGACGGACCGCGCGCGCCTCTTCGCCATGCTGGCCGAGCGCAAGGTGAGCGGGGTGGTCTTCCTGACCGGCGACCTGCACCGCTGCCTGGTGCAGCTGCACCCTCCCGAGCTGACCGGGACCTACGCGATCCCCGAGGTGATCTCCTCGGGCATCGCCAACAGCCAGCACCTGGGCTTCGCCATGCTCGACATCGACACCCGGCCGGCCGACCCCACGCTCGGCGTGCGGATCATCGAGCGCGAGGGCCGCGTCACGCACCAGCAGACGATCCTCGCTTCGGACCTCCAGGCGCATTGAGCCCACCGAGGCGGGGCTCCGGCCCCCCGGCTCGCGGGGTAGACTGCTGCCGCCCGTCCGCGACACGGAAGCGGGCCCAGGAGGTTCGCGCGTGAGCAAGGAGAAGACGCCCAGGGCCACGCCGGACGCGGGCCCGCTCAGCGCCTTGGCGGGCGTGCTCGAGGCCATCGAGGTCAAGGCCGGGCAGGTCCTGATCAAGCAGGGCAAGCCCTCGGACACCCTCTACCTGATCGACGCGGGCGCGCTTGAGGTGCGCCTCGACACGGCCGCGGGCCCGCTCTCCCTGGGTCAGAAGGGCCCGGGCAGCTGGGTGGGCGAGATGGCCATGATCGCCCCGGCCCTGGCCTCCGCCAGCGTGGTGGCCAAGGAGGCCTCGCGCGTCCGGCCCGTGCCGCACGCGACCTACCTCGACCTGCTCGAGACGCAGCCCCAGGCCCTGGGCCAAGCGCTCTACCGCATCGCGGCCGACCTGGCGCGCCGGCTCAGGCGTTCGACCGAGGTCGAGGCGCAGCCGGGCCAGGACCTGCGCGTCTCGCAGATCATCACGCTCGAGGGCCTCGACCGTCCCGCCCAAGCCGCCAGCGCCACGCCCAAGAAGGCGGCCGCCAAGCAGATGCCGCGCGTGGACGAGGCGGCCCTCGTGCGCACCCTCGACCGGCTGGGCCTGTTCACGCCCTCCGATCCGAGCGAGAAGGGCCGCGCCGCGGCCCTCAAGAAGGCGCTCACGGCGCTGGTCGCCAGCGGGCTCTCGGTGCAGACCTACCTGCACGACGAGCCGATCCTGGAAGCGGGTGAGCGCGCCGACGGCGCCTTCATCCTGCTGGGCGGGGCGGCGCGGGTCACGGCCGGGACCCCGGGGACGCCGCTGGCCCTGGACGCCGAGATCCTCCCCGGCACCCTCTTCGGCCACCAGGCCTTCTTCGACGACCACGTGCGCCAAGCCACGGTCCAGAGCGTAGGCGCCTCGGTCGTGGCCGTGCTCTGGCCCGGCGCGGTGGACGAGCTCTTGCGTCAGGCGCAGGCCGGCACGCCGCTCTGGCTCCCGTTGCTCGACTGGTTCGCGCGTCGCCTGACCGAGGACGCTCGCGCCCTCAACCGGCGGCTCCACGCGGCGATCGCTCCTGCCAAGGCCCCCTCCAAGCGCTGAGGCGGGGCCCGCGCCGCTCAGCAGCAGCCGGCGCCGCTCGCCGGGGGGCCCGCAGACGGGGCGCTCGGGGCAGGTGCGCCGGCGCAGTCGAAAATCCCGAAGTGCGTGCGCTTCTCGCCTTGCAGGCGCATGTACGGCGCGTAGCGCGTGGCCGAGAGCATGTCGGCCGTGTTGCCGCAGACCAGCATCGGCCGCCCCGTCTCGAGCCGATGGTGGTCGTCGAGCACGAAGGCGTGCGGCAGGCCAGGCAGCGTGCCCAGGTAGGTGGCCACCTGGCCGAAGTCCTCACAGCGGTCCTCGAGCGGCAGGCGGAAAGCGCGCATCGTGACCGAGCTGAAGCGCGTGTTCCCCATCTGGTCGGCGATCGCGACCTCCCCGATCGTCAGGGGCGTGGCCGACACCGTGCGCGCATCCGCGCAGCCCACCTCCGCCAGCAGCCGGCGCAGGTCTTCGCGGTAGAGCGCTCCGCCCAGGCACTCGCCCAGCAGCACCGGGTCCTGCGCCCAGGCCGCCGGCAGGCGACGGTCGGCCACGATGTCGGAGAAGAACAGCTCGCCGCCGGGCTTGAGCACCCGGAAGATCTCGCGGAACACCCGCGGCTTGTCGGGCGAGAGGTTGAGCACGCAGTTCGAGACGACCACGTCCACGCTGGCGTCGGCGATGCCCGCCGAGGCGAGGTCCTCGATGTAGCCGTCCACGAAGCGCACGTTCGAGCCGACGTGGCCGAAGCGCTCCGCGTGCCATGTCTGATGGCGCCGCGCCACGCTCAGCTGCTCCACGGTCATGTCCACGCCGATCACGGTCCCGCTCGGCCCCACCAGCTGCGCCAGCAGGTAGACGTCGCGACCCGCCCCGCAGCCCAGGTCCAGCACCGTGGCACCCTCGAGCGCCGCGGGGATCGGCGAGCCGCAGCCGTAGAAGCGCTCGCGCACCTCCGGGTGCACCCGCTCGAGCAGCGGCCACACGTGGCTGGGCAGCGCCTCGGCGCTGCAGCAGGCCGAGGTCTTGAGATCTTGGCTCGAGGCCAACACCTCGCCGTAGTAGCGCTGTACCGACGCCAACGTGTCGCCTGTGCTCATGGCACCGAGCCTACGCGACGGCCCGAGCCCTCCGAGGGGATCCCCGGACCCGGGCCCACCCGTCAGGCAGGGCCACTCCACGGGCCGTGCGCCCTGAGCGGCCTGCGGTAGAATGGAAGCCGCTACAGTCCACGGCTGAGGAACCGAGGACCGTAGAGAGAACCTGGGACAGGGCCCACGCGACGGCCTCCGCGAGCTCGACGCTGCGTCGTCTCGCCAGTCACCGCGCAGAGGGTGGAAAGGGCGCCGGGACCGGCGCCGGGGAGGAGCCGCCATGGTGGATCTGCCCGCGAGGTGTCTGAGGGTCGCGTGCGCCGGGACGCTTGAGCCGATCCAGCCCGAGCCGGGGAAGGTGGTGACGATCGGTCGCTGGCTCGTCCACCGTGGCGGGCGCTGGACCGAGCTCCCCCCCCGCGAGGTCGCCCTCGACGCCCACGACCTGTGGTGCGACGTCGAGTGCACCAAGTGCGGCACCCGCTGGGACGTCCTGCGCCCCAGCGGCTAGGCGAGCGCCGCGCGACCGGCGACCCTGCGATCCTCCTGCTCCGTGACATGCCGCACGTTCGGCGTGTCATGGGATGGTGATATGCCGAACGTGCGGACAACCGGACCGGGTGGTCGGATCGTCCTGGGTCACCGTCAAGCGTTGGGCCGCGCGCCTCGCTTGCGCTCGAAGGACGTAGCGGCGAGGAGCAGGCCGGCTCGGTCGATGCTCGCGAGCGCCGTGCACTCGGGAGTCGTCAGGCCGGCGCGACGCGCCTCTCCGACGGGATCGCGCAGGAACGAGTCCCGCGCAACCTGGTCCACGTAGATACGCGCCAGGAAGGCCTCAAACAGGGGTGACGACACGCGACGCCCTCCCTTCGGCAACGGCTCGACGCGCTCGGTCGAGCTCGGCCAGCAGCGGCTCGACCCCCTGGAACGCGCCGTCCCGCTCGAGAATCACGGTCAGCGGGCCCGGCGCGCGAGCGGCCAGGCAGGTCAGCAGCCGGAACACGCGCTCCGGCACGGGATGGAGGTGGTCGTCCAGCACGCGTCCCACCCAACGCCCGCCGGCGATGTGGACCGTACGCACGCGATCCAGGGGCAGGGCCTCCAGGAAGGCCTCGGCGTCGAACCCGAAGTTCGTCGCGTTCGCGTGCAGGTTGTGGAGGTCGAGCAGCAGCTCGCACCCCGTCGCCCGGATCGCCGCGACGCTCCAAGCGAGCTCGTCCCACGTGCTCCCCGGCGGATCGATCAGCGTTGCCACGTTCTCGAGCAGCGGTGCCTGACCCACGACCAGGCGTGCGCGCGCGGCGTTGCGGGCCAGCCCCTCGAGCGTGGCCTCGCAGCGCGGCGGCGCCGCCAGGTGGCCGATCTCGAGGCCTCCCCCACGCACGAACGCCAGGTGCTCGCTCCAGGCCTCGGGCTCGACGTAGCCGACCAGCGCGGCCAGCCGATCGAGCCGCGCGCCGGCGACGGGAACCGTCGAGGCCGCGCCGAGCGAGACGCCATGGACATGGAGCGGCACGCTGCGGGCCAGGCGGCGGAGGGCCTGCCAGTCTCCCTTCGGGCGAACGAGCCACTCCTCCGCCACGACCTCGACCACGTCGAGGCGCTCGAGATGGGTCAGCAGGCCGGCGGCCAACGGCGCCCGCCACCCGAGCCCGAAGCGGTCGATCCAGGTCACGAGCCGCACCCCCCGCAGCCGCCGCCGCAACTGCCGCCGCAACTGCTGGTGCCACCGCTGCCGCAGCTGAATCCGCTCCCGCACCACCACCCGGCCTCCCCGCCCTTGCGGGCTGCCGCGGATCGGGCGAAGGGGGCGCCGACGATCCCCGCGACGGCTGCGGTCAGTACGAGTTCCTTCGTGGAGCCGACGAGGGGCGTCGCCGGGCAGCGCATGCGGCGCGCGCCGAAGAGCGCCCGCAGGTCGGCGAGGGCACGCGCCCCCGCGCGGGTGCGTGGACGGCCACGCGACCAGGCGACACACGCCCAGACGCAGACGCCTGCGACCACGATCAGGAACAACACGTTGGAGTGCCCGCGCGTGAGCGCGACGATCAGCTTGACCCCCGCGACGGCCGCGAGCAAGGCACCCGCGACCGACCCCGCGAGCAGGCGCGCCTGCTCGTCTTCCTCACCTGGCAGCAGGCCCGACCTGCTCAGGGGCTTCAGCTCGCGACGGGCCGCGTCCACGACGGCTTGATCGCGGCCGAGCCGGGCCACCGACCTGGGCCCCCTCCCGAGCGCCTCGATCACGGCCCGCTCCACGGGGTGCAGCGATTCGGGCGAGGCCCCGGGTCCGCCGGACTCCTTCATCTGGACGTCCCGACGACCGACACGCGTGGCGATGCCGCGTGCCAGGAGCGAGAAGATCGCCAGGCGCCGAAGCTCGATACCAGCAGCGTGCCGGTCGGATTGCGGAACAGATAGGTCGGCTCGAACAGCACTCCGGGGAGCGACCCGGCAGCGAGCGTGTGGCGGCGATCAGCGGCGATCTGCGGCACATGATGCAGGCGCACGCGGGGGTGTTCCGCACCGACGCAATATTGCGCAAAGGCTTGGCCCATCTGGACCAGCTCGAACAACGCCTGCAGCACGCCGGCTTGCAGGACCGCAGCCGCGTATTCAATACGGCGCGCATTGAGGCGCTGGAACTGGAAAACCTGCTGGGCGTGGCACGCGCTACCCTGGTGTCAGCGATCCACCGCACCGAGAGCCGCGGC
>JANOFW010000449.1:0-6874 GCA_031413835.1 Planctomycetia bacterium | reverse complement strand
GGGTCGCTGGAACAAGATGTTCGACACGCACCCGCCGTTGCAAGAGCGGATCGCACTACTGAGGGAACTATGAATCGACACGTGCTCCATTGTCTCCTGACGTCGTCAACCGGGTAGCGGCAACACCCGGCATCGGTGGTTAATCAGGTGCTGTCGCGATTCGAGCCAAGCGATACGCTGAGGCCATGACTTCCGACGTCAAAGGCGCTCCGAACGTGAAAGGCACGGTTCAGGTCAAGCGCGGCCTCGCAGAAATGCTGAAGGGCGGCGTGATCATGGACGTCGTTACGCCCGAGCAGGCCAAGATCGCCGAAGACGCAGGCGCTTGCGCCGTGATGGCCTTGGAGCGCGTGCCGTCCGACATTCGCGCGGAAGGCGGCGTGGCGCGCATGTGCGCGATCGAGGTGATCGAGGGCATCCGCAAGGTCGTCTCGATCCCGGTGATGGCCAAGGTGCGCATCGGCCACTTCGCCGAGGCGCGCGTGCTCGAGGCCCTGGGCGTGGACTTCATCGACGAGAGCGAGGTCCTGACGCCGGCCGACGACCAGTTCCACGTGGACAAGTGGCCCTTCAAGAGCCCCTTCGTCTGCGGCGCGAGGAACCTGGGCGAGGCGCTCCGGCGCATCGCCGAGGGCGCGGCCATGATCCGCACCAAGGGCGAGGCGGGCAGCGGCGACATCGTCGAGGCCGTGCGCCACCTGCGCGCCGTGACCGGTGCGATCCGCCACCTCGCCACGCTGCGGCCCGAAGAGCTCGCCACCGCGGCCAAGGAGCTCCAGGCCCCGCTCGAGCTCGTGCGCGTGGTCGCGCGGGACGGGCGGCTGCCCGTGCCGAACTTCGCCGCGGGCGGCATCGCCACGCCGGCGGACGCGGCGCTGTGCATGGCGTTGGGCGCCGAAGCGGTCTTCGTGGGTTCGGGCATCTTCAAGAGCAAGGACCCTGCGGCCCGTGCCAAGGCCTGCGTGCACGCCACCACCCACTGGAAGGACCCCGTCGAGGTCCTGAACGCCTGCCGTGGTCTGGGTCAGGCCATGGCCGGGCTGGCCACGAAGTCGCTGGCCGAGAGCGAGCGCTTCGCCAACCGCGGTTCGTAGGTCGCCGCCGATGACGGTGGGCGTCCTCGCGCTCCAAGGCGACTTCGAGGCGCACGCCAAGGCCTGCGAGCGGGCGGGGCTGGGGCGCGCCCACGAGGTGCGCGTGGTCGCCGACCTGGCGGCCATCGACGCGTTGATCCTTCCCGGCGGCGAGAGCACCACGATCAGCAAGGGCTTGGCCCGCACGGGGCTCGACGTGGCCATCCGCGAGCGCATCGCACGGGGTCTGCCGGTGCTCGGCACCTGCGCCGGAGCGATCCTGCTGGCCAAGCGGGTCAAGAACCACGTCGTGCCCACCTTGGGCGTGCTCGAGCTGACCGCCGTGCGCAACGCCTACGGCACGCAGGTGGACTCCTTCGCGGCCCCGCTGGAGGCCGATGTCGCGTCCGGGCTCGCCGGCCTGCACGCGGTCTTCATCCGTGCGCCGCGCTTCGCGGATCTCGGCCCCGAGGTCGAGGTGCTCGCCCGCGTGGACGGCGAGCCCGTCCTGGTGCGCCAAGGCCACGTGCTCGCGGCGACCTTCCACCCCGAGCTGGCCGATGACCCGCGCGTCCACCGGCTGCTTGTCTCCTAGCCGACCCTCCGCGCCGCGCGGCGGGCGAGGCCGGCGATGTGCTTGGGCGTGGTGCCGCAGCAGCCGCCCACCAGACGCGCGCCGGAGTCGAGCAGGCGGGACATGCCGCGCAGCCAGCGCCAGCGGCCCAGCCCCCCCTTCCAGGACCAGCCCTGCTGCGCGTCGGGCTGACCGCCGCCGTTGGCGTAGGCGCCCAGCGGCAGGTCGGTGGCGCCGCGCAGGCGCTCGAGCGCGCGCCGCGCCGTCTCCGGGGGGCAGCAGTTGACCAGGATCGCCAGGGGGGCCAGGGGGGCGACGGCGCGCGCGGCGTCGGCCGGATCCTCGCCCGAGAGCAGGAGGCCGTCGGAGCGGCAGACGAAGGACACGAGGGCGGGCAGGTTGCCGGCCTGGCAGGCCTCGAGCGCCGTCACGGCCTCGCGGATGGTGTTCATCGTCTCCACCAGCGCCAGCGTGGCCCCGGCGGCGACGAGGTTCCCGACCTTGACGGCGTGCTCGACGCGCAGCGTGGTCGCGTCGGGCACCAGATCGGGGCGGTAGCAGTCCTCCAGGGGCGCGATCGAGCCGGCGATCAGGACCGGACGCTGGGGGTCGGCGGCGCCCACGCCTTCGCGGGCCAGGCGCAGCGCGACCTTGGTCAGGTCCCGGGCGCGGGCTGCCTGCCCGACCTTGGCCAGCGTGCGGCGGTCGGTGCGGAAGGTGTTGGCCGTGATCAGGCGCGCTCCGGCCCGCACGTGATCGGCATGGATCGCCCGGACCACCTCGGGGTGGGACTCCAGGGCCGCCGTCGACCACAGTGGCAGGGGGGTGGGGACCCCCCGACGCTGGATCTCCGTGCCGCAGGCCCCGCCCAGCACCAGCACGCCCTCCGAGAGCATCTCGACGAAGCCGGCTCGGACGGGGTGGCCTTCGAGGTTCATGGGGAGCAGGCGGGGCTCATGGGTCGCAGCGCTGGGTGGCCGGGTGGGGGGCTGGGGGCCGGACCGGCGGCCGGGGCGGCGCCCCGCCACCCACGATCGGTCGTATGCTCAGGGTCAGCGTAGCGGGGCCTCGCCGGTTCCCCACGCGTTGGAGGCGCGCCCATGGAACTGCGCCATGCAGGGTGGTCGGGTCGAGGGTGGTCGGGTCGGGGTGGAGTCCTCCGGGGGATGGCGTGCGCCGCCAGCGTGCTCGCTGTCTGCGTGCTGCCTGACGCGGCCCGTGGCGGGGGCGTCTCGAGCCAGCGCGAGGCACAGCGCCTCACGTCGGGCGAGCGCAACCTGGTCGAGCTGGGCCGTCGGCTGTTCTTCGAGCCGGCCCTGAGCAGTCTGGGCAAGCGCGCCTGCTCCTCGTGCCACGAGCCGGAGCACGGCTTCGGCGACCCGCGTCGTCGCAGCCCCGAGGACGTGGGCCGGACGCAGCGTCACAGCCAGAGCCTGATCGACGTGGACCTGAAGTCGGACCAGCACTGGGACGGCGAGTTCCTCACGGTCGCGGCGTTGGTCAAGCAGCGTGCCACCACCCCCAGCACGCCCGAGGGCTACGGCTCGAGCGAGGGCCCGACCACGGGTCGCCGTACACCCCGCGGGACCACGACCCGGATCGGGTTCGACTTCGACGCCGACTTCGACCTCGAAGGGATGGAAGTCGAGGATCTGGAGACGGGACCCTCCCCCGAGGCGGATCTGGGCCTCCTGGGAGACGTCCGGTTCCGCTCCTCGGCCGCCGTGCGCCACTTCCTCAAGAACCCCGTCGTCGAGGGCGAGATCGTCTTCGTGGTGCCCGAGATGACGGCCGGCGCCGACGGCGCAGAGCGCGTGCAGGCGCACGCTCGCTACCTCGAGGCGCTGACGAGCGCGGGCCCGGGGCGCTTGGACACGGCGTTGGCCGGAATAGCGATCGAGGCCTACGTGGGCACCCTGCGCAGCAGCCGTTCGCCCTACGACCGCTTCCGAGCCGGGGAGAGCGAGGCGCTCTCCGCGAGCGCGCAGCGCGGGCTCGAGCTCTTCCGAGGTCGCGCCGGCTGCGCGTCCTGCCACAAGGAGGAGGGCCCGAAGGGCTGGCCGGTCTTCCGTGATGGCGACTACCACAACAACGGCATCGCCTGGATGTCGAAGGACAAGCAAGCGCGCCTGGGGGTGCGGGCCCTTGGGTCGCGTGGGCAGGCCCTGGAGGGAGTGATCCCCGAGCTGAACAAGATCGTGCCGGAGCCCGACGATGGCCGTGGTCGCTTCCTGGCAGGAGACGCCCACCAGCGCGCGTTCAAGACTCCCAGCCTGCGCGACGTGGCACGCCACCCGCCCTACATGCACGACGGTTCCAAGCCCACGTTGGCAGACGTCGTGGCGCACTACGCCTCCGGCTGCGGCGACGATCCGGGCCGGGATGCGCGACTCAAGGGCTTCGAGGCTTCGGAACAGGACCAGCAGGATCTCGTGGCGTTCCTGCAGTCGCTCACCTCCGAGGAGCGCCCGGGTCGCGTGACCGAGGTCTGGAAGAAGCGCGCTGCGCGCACGCGTCTGCGCTTCCTCGACGCGCTCGGTGAGCCCGTGGTGGGCCTCGAGATCGGGCTCGAACAGACCGGCGAGATCGTCCCCGTGGAGGGCGCGGCACCGCTGCCGACCTCCGTCGTGACGGACGCTCGCGGCGAGGTGGCCTACGTTGCTCCGGGATCGACCCACGTGCGGCTCAAGCTGCCCGTCGGCCTCGAACCCGAGGGTGGGACCCTGGTGCCCGACACCTGCGGCTCGGCGGTGATCGTGCTGCCGCGCGGCAGCCCGCTGCGCTTGGCACTGGTCGTGGGGGATGCCGAGATCAGCGCTCCCGACACGCTGCGGGCCTACGAGTCCATGGCGTCGCCGGACAACCTCGGGGCCACTTCCGGGCGGGCCGTTCGGGCGACGCCGTGGACGCTCAGCCGCACGGGGACCGTGGACCTGGGTGGGCAGCGTGCCGTGCTCTACGAGGGCCACCGGATGGGCGCGGGGCGTCGCACGATCGTGTTTCGCCTGCCGGGGCAGACGGCCCCGCAGGAACTCGTGCTCGACCCCGAGGACGCGGCGAACGTAGCGACCACCACGCAGCGCGTGGCCGTCATCCGCGAGGGTTCGCCGGAGTGGCGCCAAGGCGCCAAGTAGCAGTCCGGCAAGGCTAGGCGTTGAGGCTCATGCGGTTGCCCGACTCGTAGCGCTTGAGGCCGCGACCGAAGATCCAGACCACGAACAGGCTGTAGGCGAGCGTCGCGCCCAGCGCGAGGCCCAGGCCGGCCAGCGAGGGACGCCTGAGGTACTCGGCCGGGAGATAGCCCACGAGGCCGGCCGGGATCAGCGTGAAGAGCACCACGCGCAGGCCGCCGGTGAACAGCGCGCTGGGGTAGGTGCTGAAGACGATGGTGAACTCGAACAGCTGCCGCGGCAGGCCGTCGAGCTCGCCCAGCCAGAAGACAAGGCTGTTGGCCAGCACGCAGGACATCGCCAGCACCAGACCCGAGCACAAGGCCAGGAGCAGCAGCACGGGCCAGCGCAGCGGATCGAGCTGCGAACCCAGGCCGAGCAGCACCAAGCCGAAGACGATGTCGCCCCAGCCGGCGGCGCTGCTGCGTGAGAGGGCCAGGCGCGGCAGCACGGCGCGCGGCTGCGGCAGCAGCGCGTCCAGCTCGCCGTCGATCACGCGCTGCGCCAGATCGCGGGTCCCGGTGGCCAGGATGGCGTAGAAGCCGAAGGCGAACGCCACGAAGCCGTAGAGCGCGTACATGTCGACGAGGGTCCAGCCGCGCACCGAGGACACGCGCTCGAAGAAGATCCACCAGACGCAGAAGAAGAGCAGGTCGTTGAGCAGCATCAGCACGGCCTGTAGCCAGAAGGCCCCGCGTAGGGCCAGCGAGGACTTCACGTTCGTGCCCAGCAGGGCTCCCAGGTAGGCGAGGGTCGTGCGCATCGCTAGCCTCCTGCCCCGTCCAGGCGAACGAGCGCTCGGCTCCACCCCCAGCGCAGGAGCCCAAGGACCACGACCAGCCAGCCCAGCAGCAGCGCTGCCGTCTTCGCGGCGCTGGCCGGGTCGGCGCCTAGCGCCAGGCAGCCGGGCCCGGAGAGCAACGCGGCGAAGGGCGTCCACTCGGCGAAGGCGCGCAGCCAGTCGGGGTAGAGCGCCAGGGGGAGGATCAGTCCGCCCAGCAGGAAGCAGAGTTTCTGGAACACCCAGGCCAGCGGGGTGGCGTCCCCGAGCCAGAAGGTGCCCAGGCCCACCAGCGCGTAGCAGAGGGTGCCCAACGCGGCGGCGGCGAAGCCCAGCGGCAAGGCGAGGGCGAGGCCCCAGGGCTCGCGCGGCAGGCCGCCGGCCAGCAGCCAGGCGGCCACGAAGCCAGCGACGGCGAGGGCGCTCATGCGCACGAGCAGCGCGCCGAGCGCCTCCGCGAGCTTCACCGTGAGCCAGGGGACGGGCCGCGCCAGGACCGCGGCGATCTCCCCCGAGCGCACCTCCGCCTCCATCGAGAGGTGCGGCTGGGGCATGCCGATCGCGATCCACTCCGTGATGGCCAGGTACCAGACCAGGTCGCGCGCGGCGAACCCCGGCAGCCCGCCCTCCGCGTCCACGGCGCGCCAGAGCCTCTCGAAGATCACGAGGATCAGCACGAGGAAGACGGAGCGCCCCAGCCAGGACGCGCGCTGGGCGAAGGTCTGCCGCATCCCCACCCGCACGAGCTGGACGAACGCGGGCAGCAGCGGCGGCGCGGGCGGCAGGCGCGTGGAGCTCACGACGGCGCTCCGGAGGCGCGACCCGGGTCACGCCGCAGCGCCTCGCCCGCGCGGGCCCCCGCGTAGAGCGCCTTGACGATCTCCTCCATGGGAGGGTCCTCGACCGTGAGGTCGTCGAGGTGCAGCGTCTTGAGCGCCTCGGCCACGACGCGGTCCACCGGCACGACGTCGAGGTCCACCTCGAGCACGAGCCGGTGGGCCTCGGCCGTGCGGACGGCCACGCCCGGGAGTGCGAGGACGGGCTCGCGCTCCTGCGTGAGCAGGGTGACGACCTTGCGGCGCAGCCAGGTGCCGCGCAGCGCGCTCACCGGACGGTCCAGCAGCAGCCGACCCTCGTGGATCACGATCGCGCGCTCGCAGACGCGCTCCATGTCGCCCGTGTCGTGCGAGGTGAGCAGCACGGTGGTGCCGTCGCTCACGCTCAGGTCCTTGACGAGGTCGCGCAGCCCGGCTTTCGCGGGCACGAGTTCCTGGCG
>JANOFW010000448.1:0-4999 GCA_031413835.1 Planctomycetia bacterium | reverse complement strand
TGACGAGCTCCTTGTAGAGCTCCTTGTGCTCCGGCGGGCCGCCGGCCAGGTGCGCGGCGGCGTACGCCATCAGGCGCGACATCAGCTCATCGATGGTGGTCACGTCGTCGAGGTTCAAGGGCGCGTCGGCGCTCACGAGCGCCACCTCGGGGCGCTTCAAGCGCGAGCCCTCGCCGCCGGGACGCGCGGGCCCCGCGCGTCCCGCGCCGGGAGCGGCCGAGAGCGCCGGGCTCGCGCCGCTCGAGGACCCCGAGGAGGGCGGCCGCGCCGCGAGCGGCTCGCTCGCCCCCCCGCCCCCCGCGCCCCCCTTCTCAGGCGACCCGACGTCGGAGCCGTGGTCCGAGGCTGCCATCTCGCGACCCGCGAAGTAGGCACCGGCGACGCTCAGGACCCAGCCACTCGCGACGACCAACGCTGCACGCATGGAGGACTCCAGCTACCGCACGTTGAGCAGGCGATGGACTTGCGGCACCACGCGCACGTCGGGATGCACCATGCCGGCGGCGGCGTGCAGGCGGAAGAGGTGCGAGGCGGCCGGCGTGGCCGGGCCTCCCGGGATGTGCGTGGCGGGCTGCAGGATGAACGGCGTGGAGGGCAGACGCTCGGCCACGAAGGCGGCCGCCTCGCGCACCTCGCTCTCGGGCGTGGTGGCGCCCACGACGGCCTTCACGGCCAGCGCCTTGCCGGCCTCGGCGAGCAGGCGGTAGGTCTCGCCGTGGGCCTCCCAGGGCGTGGGCTGGCCGGTGGCGCTCAAGAGCTTCACATCGGGCGAGAACTCGTCCACCACGGCCAGCACGTGCGCCACGGCGCCCGGGCGGTGGCCGCCGGTCTCGACGTGCACGCGCAGGCCCAGGGCCTTGGCGCCCACGGCCAGCGCGTAGACCGCGTGCGGATGCAGCAGGGGCTCGCCGCCGGTGATGCTCACGGCGGCGTGCAGCCCCGGAGGGTCGTCCAAGCGCCGCACGGCCTCGAGCAGGTCCTCGAAGGCCACGGGGTTGGGCAGCCGGACCTCGGCTTCGCTGCCTGCCGCCGCCTGCACGCGCGCGAAGGGCGGTGTGGGGAACGACTCCGGCGTGTCGCAGAAGGCGCAACGCAGGTCGCAGCCCGCCAGGCGCACGAAGATCTGCCGCTCCCCCACCCGCGGGCCCTCGCCCTGGAACGAGGAGAACACCTCGAGCGCGTTCACCGACGAGCGCGCACGCAGCGTGGGAGGCGCCAGGGCGGCGGCCGCGGGACGGCGCGCCGCGCTCACGGCGTCCCCACGCGCGTCACCTCGTGGAAGCCCGCCTCCTCGGCCGTGAGGCTGGGCGCCTCGTGCGGCGGCGTGCGCAGGCTCGTGGTGCTCACGCGATCGACGGCGCGGCGCAAGACCAGGTAGGCCGCCACGCGCGCGCAGGCCACCCGGCTCACCAGGTCGGCCAGCCAGAGCGCCACCAGCAGCGCGCCGCACAGCCCCAGGGTGCCCGCGGCGATCAGGTCGAAGGCGCCCACGCCCTGCCGCAGGGCGTCGTCGGGCAGGCCGCGCGCGCCCAGGATCGAGAGCAGCCGGCCGAAACGCGCCTCGCCCAGGGCGTGCTCCAGCAGCCAGACCGCGAGCAGCGCGGTCAAGAGCGTGCGCACGAGGCGCCAGCCCGAACCCAAGAGCACGCCCGAGAGGAACCACAGCCGCACGCCGACGAGGCGCGGCAGCCCCCCCCACGCATAGGTCACGCAGCGGCTCACGGCGTCCCACAGGTCGGCGTCGTCCACGACGATGGCCGGCCGCGCCAGGAAGGCGCAGGCGGAGACCAGCGTCGCGGCCACGACGGCCACGAGCGCCAGCACCACCACGCCGGCGATCGCCACGGGCGCGAGCACGCCGCCGAGGATCCCGGGCAGCGTCGCCAGGAGCGAGCACAGCCAGGCGGCGAGCAGGGGCAGCACCAGGGCCAGCCCGAAGAAGATGGGCACGCCCCACAGGGCTCTCAGCCGGCGGCGCGCGAAGGCCAGGGCCTCGGGCCCGCGCTCCCGGCCGCGGCCGGTCAGGTCCACGGCGGCCAGGCGCGAGAGGGCGCCGCCGGTCCAGCCCCAGACGAGCGCGAGACACAGCGCCTCGAGCGCCACCCACAGCAGCAGGGCGCCGTCCCGGTCGTGGGCGTAGGCGTGCCGCAACGGCTCGAGGACGTAGGCCGCCGGGCGCATGAGCCCCGTCGTGCGTTCGGGCAGGCAGGGCAGGCCGGCGAGGAAGCTCCCCAGCACCAGCGCCGGCCCGCTCAGGGCCACGCCCTGCAGGGCGAGCAGGCGCTTGCGCGAGTCGACGGCGGCGCGCCCGGCGGCGTGCCAGAGCGCCACCAGGGCGCCCGGGCCGGTCGGATCAGGGGACGTCGTCAGGGTCGCCTCCCATGCCCGACGGCCGCTCGTCGGCCGTGCCTGGCACCCGGTAGTCTCCCTTGAGCCAGCGTCCCAGGTCCACCCACTTGCAGCGTTCGCTGCAAAAAGGGCCCGTGGGGCCGCGGGGGTCGGCCTCGCCCCCGCAGATGGGACAACGCCCCGGCGGCGCAACGTGGTCCAGAGGCTTGAGGCTCACCCGAGCAGGATAGCCGCGAGTCGCCCGCTGGGCGGGCGCCTCGCAGCCATCCTGCTACTGCCCTTCGGATCGTCCCGGGCGAACGGTGCGCTTGGATGCGGCCGGCTTTTCGCTGGAGGACGCCGGGGGCGCAGGCGCCAGCGCAGCCCCCTTGGCGTCGGAGGCGGGCTTGGACGGGGCCTCCTTCGCGCCCTGCGACTCGCCCTTGGAGGGCGCTGCCTTGGCCTGGGCTGCGGCAGAGGGCGGCGGGCTCGAGTCGCCCGCCGCGTCGGGCTTGCGGTAGTCGGTGATGTAGAAGCCCGTGCCCTTGAAGATCAGGCCGGCCCCGGTGCCCACCAGGCGCTCGAGCGCCTGCTTCTTGCACTTCGGGCAGCGGCGCAGCTTCTTGGCGCTCATCGTCTGGAACTGCTCGAAGGCGTGGGCGCAGGCAGCGCAGACGTAATCGTAGGTGGGCATCGACGCGCTCCTCAGCGGCCCTCGGGCGCGGCGCCGGAGGCGGGCGAGACGCCGGGCTCGGGCGGCGCCGCAGGAGCGCGGACCACGGTCACCTGGGCAGGCTTGACCACGCGGCCATGGAGCTTCATGCCGGGGCTGATGACCTCGGCGACCAGGCCCGGGGCGAGGTCGCTGCGCTCCACCATGATCAACGCCTCGTGCGCCGCGGGATCGAAGGGCTGGCCCTCGGGGCGCAGCACCTCGGCGCCGTGACGCCGCAAGAGATCCTCGGTCTTCTTCAGGACCAGCGCGACGCCGGCCCGCAGCGGCTCGGAGGAGAGATCGCCGCGGGCCGCGCCGGCCCCCGCGGAGGCAGACTTGAGGGCCTGCTCCAGGCTCTCCACGACCAGGGAGAGGTCCTTGACGATGCCCTCGAGCGCGTAGCGCCGGTGCTCCTCGGCCTGGCGCTGCAGGCGCCGATTCTCGTTGACGAACTCGGCCTGCGCGCGCTTCAAGCGGTCCTCGAGACCGTCGGCCTCCTCGGCGCGCGCCTTCCAGGCCTCGACCTGCTCGGGCGCCGGCGCCGCCGCGGGCCGCTCTTCGACGGACCCGGCGGCGCTCGCGGCGTCGGCGGGCTCGGTGGGCTCAGGCGGGGTGGGGTGGGGCTTCGACATGCGTGGTACTTCGGTGGGCGCGGGGCTTGAGGGGAACGGGTTTGAGGGGAACGGGTCGAGGGGCAGGGGGCCGGGGGAGAGGCTGGCGGTGTCCGAGCGGGGCGCTACCAGTTCAGTGCGACTTGCCGCGTTGGTGGCGCTTGATCTCGTCCTCGAAGCGCCGGCGCGCCGGGCCGACCTCGCCCTGCTCGACCTCGCGCAGCGCCTCGAAGGCCTTGCGCAGGGCCTTGCCGGGGGCCTTGGGGACGTCGTAGATCACGCGCACGTAGAGGCTGCCGTGGCCCGAGGCCTGGAAGCGCGGCAGGCCCGCGCCCTTGATGCGCAGCACCTGGCCGGGCTCGGTGCCGGCGTCGATCGTCAGCGCGACGGGCGAGCCGTTGAGGCCGGGGACCTCGATCTTCGCGCCCAGCACGGCGCTGCTCAGCGGCACGGGAACGTCGAGGGTGAGGTCGGAGGGCTCGTCGGCGGAGCGCTCGAAGAACGCGTGCTCGCCGACGTGGATCAGGCAGTTGAGGTCGCCGGGAGGGCCGCCGCGCGGGCCGGGCTCGCCTTCGCCGGCGACGCGCAGGATCACGCCGTCGGGCACGCCCGCCGGGATGCGCAAGGCGATCTCGCGCTTGGCCGGCGTCAGGCCCGCGCCGCCGCAGGTGGCGCAGGGATGCTCGACCATCACGCCCTCGCCGCCGCAGCGCGGGCAGGTGCGGCTGATCGAGAAGAAGCCCTGGTTGACCGCCACGCGGCCCTGGCCGCGGCAGGTGGCGCAGGCCACGGGGGCCTTGCCGTCGCGCGCGCCAGAGCCCTTGCAGGTGGCGCAGGTCTCGTTGCGCTTGAGCGCGATGGTCTTGGTGACGCCCTGGGCCATCTCCTCGAAGGTCACCACGATCTCGCCGCGCAGCGAACGGCCGCGCGGCGGCGCGCGCCGGCCCCCGCCCCCGGCGCCCCCGAAGAGCGAGCCGAAGAGGTCGTTGCCGAAGATCTCGCTGAAGGCGCCGAAGATGTCGCCCGCGTCCTGGAACCCCACGTTGGCGCCCACGCCCGCGTGGCCATGACGGTCGTAGGCGGCGCGCTTGTCGGCCTCCGAGAGCACCTCGTAGGCCTCGGCGGCCTCCTTGAAGCGCTCCTCGGCGGCCTTGTCGCCGGGGTTCTTGTCGGGGTGGTTCTTGAGCGCCAGCTTGCGGTAGGCGGCCTTGATGTCCTCGGCGCCGGCCTCGCGCCCGATCCCCAGCACCTCGTAGTAGTCGCGCTTCTCGGCCATGGGATCCTGGATCCTACCTCGCCCGCTGCCGACCCTGGTGGCGTGCGGCCGAGCCACCGGCATCCCGGC
>JANOFW010000447.1:0-3276 GCA_031413835.1 Planctomycetia bacterium | reverse complement strand
GCTCTCCTCGGCCACATCCCCCAGCGACTTCTTCCCCTCCTCCAGCCGGGGCCTGCCCGCCGGAGAGGTCGGGGCGGCCGCGGCAGGCGTGGGCATCGCGCCCCGATCCATGCCCGCGCTCATGGTCGCCAGGCGCTCCATGAGGTAGGTCTCGCCGCCCCCGTCTGCGAACACGCTCTGGTCGAAGGAGGTGAACCCGAATCCCGAGAGCGCGCCTCCCGCGCCGCCGCCCCAGCCGGCCATCCCGGAGACCCAGCCAGCCGCGTGCGGCGCGCCGAACCACTCGCCCAGCGCCACCTCCGGCACGGGAATCGGCAGATCGCGCCCCAGGCTGGCGATCTCCTGCTGCATGACGCGGCGCAGGTGCAGGCGCCAGGCCTGCGCGCCCTCGATCGCCCGACGCGAGGCCTCGAGCGCCACGCGATCTCGGGTGGAGGCGAACTCCACCTCGCCGTCGCGGGCTTTCACGCGGCGCTCCACACCATACTTCTCGCGGTCTTCGTCGCTCTCGAGCACCAGCAGCGAGGAGTAGGGCGTGAGGATCGTGTGCTCGGTCGAGAAGCGCACGATCTCGCTCTTGATCGCAGGGCTGGCGCCCTGCTCCAAGAGCGAATCGAGATGGCGGCGCGCCCAAAGGCGGGGGAGGAAGGAGTTGCCCGCCTCGTCCCCGAGCAGCGTGAGGGGGGCCGTGAACTGGACGGGGCGGCCTTCGTAGGTGCCGCTGACGGTCACCTTGGCGCTGGCCGTGGCGCCGCTGGGCAGGAGGCGCCCGAGGACCACGTGCTGCCCGCCAGGGGGCAGGTTCGGCAGCTGGTCGGGATAGACGCGCGCCGTGGGCACGCCCTGGATCTCGACCTTCATGTCCTTCAGCCCGGGCTGGGCCATCTCGGTCAGGAGCCGTTGGGCCACGCCGGCGGGATCCTCGCGCAGGTGGCGCACGCTGCCGCCGCCGAGCGAGGCCAGGGCCTCGAGCACCACGCGCTCGTAGGTCGCGGCCGGCGCGATGGCGTGGAAGGTGGCCTTGGTGCGGCCGGCGGCGGCGCGCAGGCGCTGCGCCAGGGCGACCGGGTCGCCGTCGCCGCTGGTGGCGATGCCGTCGCCCAGGTAGATGACCTGCGTCGTCTCGCCGGCCTTGGCGAGCAGCTGTTCGAAGCCGCCGTCGAGATCGCTCCAGCCGCGCGGCGCGCGGGCGTCGAGGAAGGCGAGCACCTTCTCCGTCAGGCCCGCCTCGGCCCCCAGGGCCCCCTCGCTCAGCCAGCGGACGCGCGTGTCGAGCGTGCAGACTCGCACCTTGTCCTCGGGTGCCAAGAGCCCCAAGAGCGCGGTCAGGAAGGCGGTCTGCGCCTTGCGTGCCGCCGCGTCGATGGAGCCGGAGGTGTCCACCGCCAGCAATAGGTCGAGAGGGCCTCCGTCGGGCACGAGGTCGCGCTGCCAGCCCTGGCCCTCGGCCTCCGGGGGCCTCACCAGCACCATGAACCAGCCGTCTTCGCCGCGCCGGTGCGTGACCACGGTGAGGCCGCCGCCCGCCGCCACGCGACCCTGCACCTCGAAGTCGCTCTGCGGGCTGACGTCGCGCTGGCTGAGCTCGACCTGGGCCGTGTGGGCGTCGGCACTCACCTTGGCATCCGAGTGCGTGGGGCAGGTAACCGACTCGAGCGCCTGGGTGGACTGCGCCCGCACCGTGACCTGCAGCTCCTGCAGGGGCTTCTGCCTCAAGAGCTCGCTGCGCAGGGCGTAGCGATAGCGCCAGACGCCCTGCTCCAGGGGCAGCACCTCCGTGTAGCGCAGCCGCACGCGCTTCTCGCTGCGCGGCTCGATCGGGAAGACGCGCGCCTGGAAGACGTTGCCCCCGGCCCACTCGAGCAGGCCCGGATCCTTCTTGCGCCGCAGGATGTCCTCGTAGATCTGGCGCGCGCGCTCGCGCTCGACGATGTCGGCCTCGACCAGCTCGTTGCCTATCCACATGCCGAAGCCGCTGATGGAGGCCTCGGCGGGCAGGGGGAAGCGGAACACGCCTTCCAAGCGCGTGTCGGTCGCGTTGACGAAGGTTTGCTCGATGGTGGTGCGCGCGACCTGGTCCTTGATCTCGACGTCCACCTTGTGCCAGCCGACGTGGAGCGGGACCTCCTTGCCGTCGAGCGTGACCAGCAGCGAGCCCATCCACTCCTCGGAGGTGCCCGAGCGGTAGCCGGTGAGCCAGCGCGGGGCCTCCTTCAAGTCCTGGAAGGCGTCGGGCGTGCGCCGCCACCAGGAGGCCTTGTCGGTCGTGAGGGTCTTGGTGCCGACCTGCAGCTTGAGCGGCTGCGCCGTCGTGCCTTGAGCCTCCATCTCGCCGGCCAGGAGCTCGAAGGTCGAGGCGTCCACCACGTCGAGCAGCGCGCCGGGTCCCACGGTCAGCCGCGCGCCGCCCTTCAAGCGCAGGTCGAGGGCGTTGGGCCCGCGCGTCTCGGTGCGCAGGCGGTCGCCCGGGTAGACCAGGTCGCGCGCCGCCAGCGGCGTCCAGCGCGCGCGCCCCGCGGCGCGCACGAAGACCAGGCCCTGGCGATCGATCACCACGCCCACGCGTCCGTCTTCCGCCAACCCGTCGGCAACGGCCTTGCCCAGCGGCACCAGGCTCAAGGCGGTGAACAGGGCGAGCGCGACGACGCGCGTGGGTGCGATGCGCATGGAGTGCTCCCGGGCGATGCCTGTCGCCGGCCATTTGACCACGCGGCAGGGCCCGAGTTCCCGGGCGCACGTGGGTTACGGGCTCCTTGCGCGTCCAGGGCGCGAGCACCTGCAGGTTGTAGGCTCCTGGCTGGACCGGAGGCCGCCATGAGCACCGCTCGCACGCTCGACTCCTTGCGCACGCGCGATCGCCTGACGGTGGGATCCCGGACCTTCACCTTCTGGAGCCTCGCCCGGCTCCAGGGCGAGCAGGCCGCCCGCGCCGCGCGGCTCCCGGTGAGCCTCAAGGTGCTGCTCGAGAACCTGCTCCGGCGCGAGGACGGGGTCACGGTCACCAAGGCCGACATCGAGGCGCTGCTCGCCTGGGACCCCGCGGCGGCTCCGTCGCGCGAGATCCAGTTCATGCCGGCCCGCGTGGTCCTGCAAGACTTCACCGGCGTGCCTTGCGTGGTAGACCTGGCCGCGATGCGCGATGCGACGGCCGAGCTGGGCGGCGATCCGGCGCGCATCAACCCGCTGGTCCCCGTGGACCTGGTGATCGACCACTCGGTGCAGGTGGACCGCTTCGGCGACGCGCAAGCCGCCGCCGACAACGTGGCCATCGAGCAC